>JAUHZM010000253.1 GCA_030426005.1 Gammaproteobacteria bacterium | reverse complement strand
GACGAGGATCAACCACAGGAACCAGACGGCGGCAGTCGCCTGTGCGAACACGGTGGCCCAGGCTGCCCCGGCGATCCCGAGCCCGAAGCCGAAGATGAGGATCGGGTCGAGCACGAGATTGATCGCATTCATGCCGACAGCGAAGATCATCCCCGCCAGTGGAATCACTTGATTGGGTTGAAACCAGGGTTCGCTGGTGAGTACCGCTTGAGTGATTAGGATGAGTAGCAAGACGTTGACGACGCCGGTTGCCAACAAGGCCTTGAAATAGAGATTCATCCGTCGTTCCGGTACTGAGCGCAAAGCAATCCAGGCAGAGACCAGTAACATCACGGACAAGATGCCTGCGACCATTAAGGCGTGTTCGGCGGCAAAGAGATAGGTCAATACAAAGCCGATCAGGATGAGTTGAATCACCATGCGCGCTAGCGCATAGAGCGCCGCGCCCGGTTCAGCCGACCAACGCCAAAGTATGACAACCACTAACAGCGCGGGAATCAATACGAGGCTGAGGTTGAGAACTGGGATGGTTTGCATCAGGGTTTAGACCGGCCGTTCTTGCTCAAGGCTGTTTGAAGTTGCGGGTGCCTGCGGACTCGCCGCTGCGTTGTCTTTCAAGGTTTGCAATTGTTTCTCAAGGTCCTGAATGCTGGCCTTAGTGCTAACCAATGTTTGCAATAACTGGTCGTGCAATTCGGGGTGGTCAAGTTTCCGCAAATAGGCATACTTGGCTTCATCCAAATTATTGATGACCACAGCAATAAACAGGTTGATTACCACGAAGGTTCCGATGATCACAAAGCTCACAAAGTAGGCGGCGTAAAACGGCGACAACTCCATGGCTTTGTACATGACGTCGGTCCAATCTTCCAGTGTGACAATGCGGAATAATGTAAGAACTGCATAGCTTAAATCGCGCCAGTGCGTCGGGTCATGCTCGTGGAACAAATGAAACCCGAGTACCGCGTAGATAAAGAACAATAAGCCCATCAGTATCGTAATGTGAAACATAGATGGGATTGAACGCAGCAGCGTTTCGACGATGAGGCGCAGCTCAGGGTAGGCGTTGATTAAGCGCAGTACCCGGAGCAAGCGGAGGACCCGACCCAACATAGCGAATTCGGAAGCGATCGGCAGTAGTGACAACACAATCAAAGTGAAGTCAAAACAGTTCCAACCGCTTTTGAAATACGCCCAGGGTCGTGGCATTTGCGCCAGCAATTTGATGACGGCTTCAGCAATGAAAGCCGCCAGTACTAGCTTGTGTGCCAGATCAAACCAATGCTCAAGCGTGGGGTTCATCCATTGCGGGAATGCCTCCACGCCAATGAGAGCAGCGGTGAACAGAATCAATCCAATGATAATACGTTCGAACAGCTTGGATGCTGCGAATTGTCTTATCGCATTCATAGTTTACACAGTTTAATGACAGATTAGTCTGTATCTAGCCAGTATTACGCAAGCCTGTTGCAATACCATTAATGCTGTCGAGCACCGGTTTCAACCACTGCGAGTTCAGGCGATCTTCTTCTTTTGCCAGTCGACCCAGCAGCATGACTTGAATGTAGTTCAAAGGGTCTAGATACGCATTTCGCCAGCGTACGGATTGCCCAATCTGCGGGAAGTCAGCCATGAGCTGCTCAACACCGGTAACCGCTATTATTTGCTCAATTGCGGTATCGTACTCATGCTTCATTTGCTGGAATGTGCGCTCTGCAATGCCGGCATCGGTACACAGTTTTGAGTATTCTTCTGCGACCTCTTGGTCGGTTTTCAAGAGTACCATTTGCGAGTTACTCATCAGATTTTGAAAATAACGCCATTCCGACTGCATCGACTGTAAGGTTGCTAAACCACCTTGTTCAATCGCCTCACTCAGCGCACTGCCCAGACCGTACCAACCGGGAATATTCTGGCGCGACTGCGACCAGCCGAATACCCAGCCAATGGCACGTATCGATTTCTTTGAGTAGTCGGCCTTTTTGCGGTGTGAAGGGCGTGAACCAATATTCAACAGCCCGATTTCCGCTGACGGTGTGGTTTCGTAAAAGTACTGCATGGTCGCGATGTTGTCGTCGGTGAGTGCGCGGTACTCACGTTCTCCAATGGCAACCAATTTTTCCATCATGTCGACAAACTCAGGATTGTCGTCCTCAGCGATGTCTGGGAGGCTGGCCTTCATGAGTCCCGTTATCCCGACAGTAAGCTCATAGCTGGCGGTGGCTTTGAAGTTGTATTTAAATGATAAAACCTCGCCTTGTTCGGTGAACTTGATGCCGCCTTTGACGG
Organism: Gammaproteobacteria bacterium; assembly: GCA_030426005.1. Lineage (GTDB taxonomy): Bacteria > Pseudomonadota > Gammaproteobacteria > Arenicellales > Arenicellaceae > Arenicella. The sequence continues at coordinate 2,309 of JAUHZM010000253.1, read as the reverse complement.
TCCCTTTTGGTTGACTCAAAATCGACTCGTGAGTTGGGCCACCGCCACGACCGATTGTGCCGCCCCGACCGTGGAATAACAGGCAGCGAATGCCGTGCCGATCAGTGAGGGAGACAATATTTTGCTGTGCTTTATACAAGTTCCAGCTCGATGCCAAAATACCACCGTCTTTGCAGGAGTCAGAATAACCCAGCATGACTTCCTGAGTCTCATTGGTGAAACGTAGCAATTGGCGATACACCTGATTATTGAACAGGCTCTCTAGGGTTGGTTCCGCATGCTCGAGGTCTTTTACCGTCTCGAACAGCGGCGCAATATGGATCTGACTGTGAACGGTGCCGTCTGCATCGGTAGTGATTAGCCCGGCCATTTTAGCCAGCAATGCAACTTCGAGCAGGTGGCTAGCTTCGTGCGTCATGGAGATGATGTAGCTGCCAAAACAATCTTCGGACACCTCTTTGCGCATATCACTCATCAGTTCGAATACGCTGATAATGTCGGCGCTCTGAATGGTAATTTGTCGTCGGTCATAAACCAGTGTGTCGGTTCGCAGCAACTGCTTAGTTAACCAGGCCTGACGCTCGGTTTCGTTCAGTGCGTAGTAATCGACTGGTTCATCCAGAGTGGACGCAATTTCATGGATCGCCTGAGAGTGCAGCGTCGACTCCTGACGGATATCCATTTTGGATAAATAGAAGCCGCAGGAATCCAACAGACGCATCAAATCACGCAAGCTACCACGCGTAAGATTGGCCTCATTGTGATGAACCAGCGAGTTCTTTACCACTTCAAGTTCTCTGGCAAATTCAGCTTCGTTTTTAAACGCTAGCGGGTCGTAAGATGGGTTGCCATCCCCCAAGCGAGCTTCAACCTGTGCGATGGTTTTATCCAGTCGTAACTTAACCAGACACAATTTCCGGCGATACGGCTCTTTGATGTGTTTGTCGCCGAAGTATTTTGTGAGTCGCACCTGATCACGCTGCATCGACTCAACAAACTCATTTGAGAGTTCGATTTGATCAGCGCTGTGTGTCAGCACTTTACTTAGATGATCAACCCGGCGTGCGTACTCTTTGAGTACTTCGATTTGCTGCAGGCGCAAGGCATTGCGAGTGATTTCCGGGGTCACAAACGGGTTGCCGTCTCGGTCGCCACCAACCCAGGTGCCGAAGCGTACAATATTTGGAATTTCGAGTGATTGGCCGCGCGCTTCTGGGTAGACGTCTTTGATCGCGTTTTCCAGATTACGATAAATCTGTGGCAAACACGCAAAAATACTCTCTCTGAAATAGTACAGCGAGTTCTCGATTTCATCGTAAACCGTGGGCTTGGCTGGACGCACCGCTTCGGTTTTCCAGAAAATTTGAATCATCGCCTTGAGCTTATGTTTGATTTCGCTCAATTCGCTGTCGGAAACAGTTTTGTGTGTCAGCAGTTGGTATTGCGCATGGATGCGTTGCAGCGCTTCCAGCACGATCGGGCGCTTGGCTTCGGTTGGGTGGGCAGTGAACGTTGGGTAATAATTCAGGTCACCGACCAGTTCCAACACTGCGTCAAGGCTCATGCCGCGTTGTTTGAATCCGCTGATCGTGTCGGCAAAAGAGTTACGCCAGGTCTGCCCGGATTCTTCGATCTCGGCGCGAGCCTGTTGATTCGCGTGCTCTTCCGAAATGTTGGCCAGATGGAAAAAAGTGCTGAACGCGTGGATAACACGGTCCAGTGGTTCGAAGTCCAGTGTGTCGATGGCTGCTAACAGTTTCGTCTTTTGGGTGGCATCCGGTTGCAGGCGCTGGCCGATAAAACCCTGTCGCAGTAACTCAACAGAATCAAACACAGCAGAGCCTTCTTGCTCTTTAATGACTTCGCCCAATAGGTCAGGCAGCACTTTTGCGTCGTCACTCAACGCATTAATCGGGGGGTTCACGGTAAAGTTTCCTTAGGGGTTGATAAAAAATCCGGTGGTTCAGAGTATAGCAGCTCGGATTTGCGGCTTGTAGATTGCCCGTTAAGGAATCACTGTGATTTTAGTAGCTTATAGTCGAGATATTGGACGCGGCGCTCACAAATAGCGATACTCTCACTACTAACCCTACTTCAACAATTAGATTCAATTCAATCCAATGCAGACATTTTTGCGGTATTGGTGCCTTGCGTGTGCGCTTCTGTTGGTCGCGGTATCTTCGGGTGGCATTAGCAGTGCGGCGGCAACTGAAATGCAGCAGACCTTTCGTGGTGTGGGACTGGCGACTGCGCTTGAAATTCCAGTTCAAATCGAGAGCGACGCTATTGTTTGGGTGTCTGTGTCACAA
>JAUHZM010000010.1 GCA_030426005.1 Gammaproteobacteria bacterium | reverse complement strand
TGCGGTTAAAGAAGCAGCCGTCAGGGTTTGCGCCAGATGAATTTGTAGGCCTCAGTATCGAGCCACAGGTTGAGTACCAGTCTGCCGTTGTTGAGATGGTCGACGAGCTCGGGGTTAAGCAGCTATTGATGCGAATTCCAAGTTGGGACACCGCTGTGCTAGATGAGTATGTGCGGTTTTTGGAACTGTTTCCAAAGAATGAGTTCGTCATCAATATTTTGCAAAGCCGGGACAGTGTGCAAAACCTGAGCGATTGGCAAAACCAGGTAGCGGAGATTATTCGCGCCACGCGCCATATCACAAATACCTACTGGATCGGGAATGCGGTAAATCGCACTAAGTGGGGATGTGTGCATTCTGGACAGGCGCTGGACCTCCAAGTAGCGGTGGAAGAGCTACGCAGCGAATTCAAGGATTTGAAAATATTGGGATCCTCGATCATCGATTTTGAACCGTTGCTCAGCTGGCGAACATTATGGAATTTTCGCAAATACCATATCGAAGCGAATGCTGCGTTGTTGTACGTGAACCGGCGACATTCGCCTTATGGCACCCAATACGGCATCTTCGATTTAGAGAACAAACTTCGGCTTGCCAAGGCCATGACGCGTCTATCAAATCGATGCGACGATGCTTTGTGGATCACCGAAACCAACTGGCCGCTGTTAAATACCAAACCTTACACTCCGAATTCGGGTAATCCAACGCGTACGGTGGATGAAGAAACCCAGGCCAAATCCCTCAAATGGTACTACCAGATTGCTTGGCAAACTGGCTGGGTAGAACGCGTGTATTGGTGGCAGTTGATCAATCCCGGTTACGGACTAGTGGATCATCGGGAAGGCACCTTGCGCAAGATGCCGTCGTATTATGCGATGAAAGAGATTATTGATGGTGAGTTGAGTCAGGTGCCAGGTCGAGACTAAGTAGATCCTTCGCTGTCGCTCAGGATGACGGGTTATGGGGTAATGATGTGGGTTTAAATTGCTCGCTCGTCATTGCGAGGAGCGGAGCGACGTGGCAATCTAAAAGCTCAAAAATGCCCATAAACCAAGGAGGAGTTTAATGGCAAAACAAGGATTCGTCTACATCACGAGCAACTCAACACGCACTGTGTTGTACGTGGGTGTCACATCAAACCTAGAGCGACGTTTGTACCAGCACAAACATAAGATGGTCCCAGGGTTTACCGCCAAATATAATTGTACCGATCTGATCTGGTGGGAATGCGCGGATTCAATGATGGCGGCGATTCAGAGGGAAAAGCAGATCAAAGGCTGGAAGCGGAGTCGTAAAGATGCGTTAGTGGCCGAGTTAAATCCGCTGAAAAAAGATTTGTCGAAGTCATTGTTTGGTTGGAAGTAGGTAGAGATCCTTCGTCGCTTTGCGACTCAGGATGACGGAAGTATTTTTTCGGGTCAGGGTGAGGGAAGGTTTTTACGCTTCTGGATGGCCGAGAATTATTGTGGTTCAGCTAATGTGACGGTATGTGTAATGAGAGCCTACTTCAACCCCGCGTCATTGCGAGGAGCGTAGCGACGTGGCAATCTTATTGGTTAGATCCTTCGCCGCACTGCGGCTCAGGATGGCGCGGAACTATATCGGTTCAGGACGGTAGGGGGTTGGTTATACCATGTTAGGGTGTCGCTATGCGGTCAAAGTCCGAACGCCATTGCTGCCGCCGAGTAATAATACGTCTGCCCCGCGTTGGGCGAATAGGCCGTTGGTGACGACGCCGGCGATTTGATTGATGGTGCGTTCGAGTTCGGCCGGGTTGTCGATTTGCAGATGGTGTACGTCGATGATCAGATTGCCGTTATCGGTGACTACGCCTTCTCGCAGTACTGGGTTGCCGCCGAGTTTGACGAGTTGTCTTGCTACGTAGGACTTAGCCATCGGGATAACTTCGATGGGTAGCGGAAACGCACCCAGGCGGTCGACCAGTTTAGAATCGTCAGCGATACAGATGAATTTTTCGCTGGCTGCGGCGACGATTTTCTCGCGGGTCAGTGCAGCACCACCGCCTTTGATGAGGTCGAGGTGTTTGGTGGCTTCGTCTGCGCCGTCGACGTAGATTGGCAGGTCGCCGACGTCGTTAAGTTCGAAAACTTTGATGCCATGGCTGCGTAAACGCTCAGCGGAGGCTTCAGAACTGGCGACGGTGCCTTCGATGTTGCGTTTGATTTTCGCTAGCTCGTCGATAAACAGGTTAGCGGTTGAGCCGGTACCGACACCGATCACCCAATCCCATTCCAGGTAGGCGATAGCGGCTTCGGCGACGAGTTGTTTGGCTTGTTCGGGGCTCATAATCGATTCTCTTTAACGGGTAATTGGTCGCTTATTAGTTACACACGATGGTAGGTGACGTAATCAAAAGCAGGTTCATTATCGGTGATTTTCTCGCGCTTAACTTCGACAAAGTCGTTGCTCGAAAACAATGGGAAATACGTGTCGGCCACTGGTGTGTCGTACACTTCAGTAAGTTCCAGTTTAGTGGCGTAGGCTAGAAATAATTTATAGACCTGGCCACCGCCAATAACAAATGCACGACCGGTATCGGCTGTTTTAGCAAGTTCCAGGGCCGCGTCGATGGAGCCGGCAACTGTCACACCATCCGCTTGCCAATCGCGGTTCTCGGTCAGCACAATATTAAGTCTGCCAGGAAGCGCACGACCGATGGAATCGAAGGTTTTGCGCCCCATGATAATTGGGGAACCCATGGTCAATTGTTTAAACCGAGGCAGGTCACCGGGCAGGTGCCAAAGCAGTTCGTTGTTGTGCCCCATCTCGCCATTTTCACCGATGGCTGCAATTAAAATGATCTCCATTACACGGCCACCGGTGCACGAATTGCAGGGTCTGGGCCATAGTCGCGCAGTTCGAAGTCGTCGAATTGAAACGCGAACAAGTCGTCAACATCGGGATTTATGTGCATGCTTGGCAGTGCTTTTGGCGTGCGTTGAAGCTGCGTTTTTACCTGCTCTTGATGGTTGTTGTAAATGTGCACGTCCCCAAAGGTGTGCACGAATTCGCCGAGCCCGAGGTTGCAGACCTGTGCGACCATCATGGTAAGCAGCGCGTAGCTGGCAATATTAAACGGCACACCAAGAAATAAGTCGGCACTGCGCTGATACAGTTGGCAACTGAGTTTATTGTCTGGCGACACGTAAAACTGAAATAAGGTGTGGCAGGGCGGCAAACCGGCTTTGGCCATTTCTTCGATTTCAGCTGGGTTCCAGGCAGACACGATCAGGCGGCGAGAAGTAGGATTGGTTTTAATTTCATTAACCACCCAGTCCAGCTGGTCGATGCCAGAGAAGTTGCGCCACTGTTTGCCATACACTGGTCCGAGTTCGCCCCATTGTGTGGCGAATTCGTCGTCTTGCTTGATGCGCGTTATAAAATCCTCTAACTGATATTGCCAGTCGCAGGAACCTTGTTTAACGTCTTGACCTTTAGCTTTGAGGTAGCGCTGAAAAGGCCATTCGTTCCAGATGCCAACGTTGTTGTCCACCAGGTATTTAATGTTGGTGTCGCCGCGTACAAACCAAAGTAGCTCGTGAATGATGCCGCGTAGAAACACTTTTTTGGTGGTCAGCAGCGGGAAGCCATCGTTGAGGTCACAGCGCAATTGGCGGCCGAACACGCTGCGTGTGCCGGTGCCGGTGCGGTCATCTTTACCAACTCCGTTATCGAACACATCTTGCAGAAGGTCGAGATATGCTTGCATGCGTGTAACCTATTTATTGTTTGCTATGACTGCGCTTCGCGAGCGATGGCGCGATACGCGATGTCGGAGCGGCAGAACATGCCGTCCCAGCTGATTTTCTCAACCGCTTGATACGCACGTTGTTGTGCATCGGTGACATTGCTGCCCAGCGCGGTAACGCACAACACGCGCCCGCCGCTGGTGACGACCTGGTCGCCTTGTAATGCGGTACCGGCGTGGAAGGTTTTACTATCGGCTGTGTCGCAATCGTCGAGTCCGGAGATCGGTTTACCTTTGGCGTAGGACTCTGGGTATCCGCCCGCTGCGAGTACCACACCAACAGCCGCTCGAGGGTCCCATTGAGCTTCAACGTCGCCTAAACTGCCGTCTATACCGGCGAGGCATAGCTCGACCAGATCAGACTTGAGACGCATTAAAATCGGCTGTGTTTCTGGATCACCAAAGCGACAATTAAATTCCACGACTTTGGGTGTGCCGTCCGGTGTAATCATTAAGCCAGCGTAGAGAAACCCGGTGTATGGATGGCCGTCTTGTTTGATTCCAGCAACAGTCGGGAATATAACCTGTTGCATAATGCGATCATGGATTTCATCGGTGACCACGGGTGCGGGCGAGTACGCGCCCATGCCGCCGGTATTGGGGCCTTGGTCGCCGTCGTCACGCGCTTTGTGGTCTTGTGATGTGGCGAGCGGCAAAATATTATCGCCGTCGACCATGCAGATAAAACTGGCTTCTTCGCCCTGCATAAATTCTTCGACCACCACGCGCGCACCAGCATCGCCAAATTTATTATCGAGTAACATGTCGCGCGCGGCCGCTTGCGCCTCGTCGACGCTGTGCGCCACGATCACACCTTTGCCGGCTGCCAGACCATCGGCTTTGACCACGATAGGCGCACCTTGCTCGGCAATATACTCACAGGCCTGCTCGGCGTCGGTAAATACCTGGTAGGCGGCTGTTGGTATGCCATGGCGAGCTAGAAAATCTTTACTGAAGGCTTTGGAACCTTCGAGTTGCGCGGCACCAGCGCTGGGTCCGAAGCATTTCAAACCGGCTTTTTCAAAGGCGTCTACCACACCGATCACCAGCGGTGCTTCGGGGCCGACGATTGTCAGATCGATCTTTTCTTGTTGTGCAAACTCGATCAGTCGCTCGATATCTTCGACGCCAATGTCAACATTCGTGACTTTGGCTTCACGTGCAGTCCCCGCGTTACCGGGTGCAACGAATACCTTGGAGACGGAATCAGATTGCGCGACTTTCCACGCAAATGCGTGTTCTCGACCGCCGCTGCCGATGATTAAAACCTGCATGCTGTGTGTTTGGTTAGACGATTTGGATTGGCGCACATTCTACCTTGTGCGCTCCGCCATGTCTCGTTGATCCGAGCCGCTCTTGTCGCTGAATTGAGTCGATGGGGTTTCTGCTTTAGACTGCCAATTGGATCAATGTCTCACAATTGTTGTCAGGAAGAAAACGAATGCAAAAATTACTTATGACGATGGCGTTAATGGGCGTACTTGTCACACTGAGCGCCAACGCGGCGAGTTTGGCCAGCAAGATATCGGAGGTCACCGTTTATAGCTACAGCGCCACTGTCACGCGAACGGCTAATTTGACTACGCGAGCCGGTGAGCAACGAGTGGAGGTCACCGGCTTTCCAGCCGATCTGGATGCCGAGTTGTTAAGATTGGAGTTAAATAATACGGCGGTGCGTCTCGGCCAAGTAAAGGTCGTGCGCAAGGAGCTGCGTGATACCGACAATCCTGAAGTGCTGAAGCTGCGCGCCGAACTGGACTCGGTACGACAACAGATTCAAGTGTTGGACGATGCCGACAAGGCCGCTAAGTTGCAACTGACCTTTCTCGAGTCACTCGCGACGGGTTATTCCAAACAAGCCTGGTCTGGTGCCGCGCAGGCGAATGCGGATACGGCCAGTTGGCAACGCGCGCTGACCTTGATGCAGGGCGGGGCAGCGCAAGCCTATGCAACCTTACGAGACAATGCTCGTGCCAAGTCTGAATTACAGAAGGATGCTGCCTTGTTGGAGCGGCAATTGGCCGATCAACGCAGTACCAGCCAAGCTTCGTCCTCGGTGGTGGTGGATCTGATTAGTGACAGTGCGCAAAACATTACCATTCAGGCGCGTTACCCGCAGGATGATGCGCAGTGGTATCCGGCCTATGAAGCGCGTCTCGATACGGCTAAAGCGTCTTTATTGCTCACCCAGAAAGCGGTGGTGTCGCAGTCGACCGACGAAGCCTGGAATGATGTGAAGGTCACGCTCTCCACCAGTGAGCCATCGCGGGATATTGTGGCACCAAAGGTAAACAGTCGCTTTGTAAATCTGGCGCCGCAGGTTGCATGGCAAAAAGGCAAGAATTATGGGGTTTTTGCATCAAATGATGCGCCCCTAGAAGAGGTTGTTGTGAGTGCATCCCGAGCTTCGGCCCCTGCACCAATTGCAGCGCCAACGTGGAGCGGCACATTCGCCATGAACTTCCCGATTCCGGGTCGCATTTCGATCAGTAATAATGACGATGAGTCGCAACGGTTTGATCTCAAAAGTTATGAGTTTCCCGCAGAGTTAGTAACGCAAATCGTGCCACGCCAAAAAACTGAGGCGTTTTTAACGGCCAAGCTGGTGAATACGGGCAGTGATCCTTTGTATAGCAGTTCGATGCATGTGTTCGTTGACGGTGTGTTTATGGGCGAAGCCAGAATGCCAAGTTTGCTGCCAGGCGCAGAAGTCAACTTGCCGATGGGCCAAGATCCGCGCATTGAAGTCAAAGTGGTGGATCAAGGCGGCAAAGATGCTAAATCTGGTGTGTTCAAAAAGCAGCGCATCGAAGCCATGGATTTGGTGTACCAAATAACCAATCGCCGCCCTGGCGCCGCGCTAGTCGAGGTGCGCGACGCTTATCCAGTGGCAAAAAATCGGGATATCAAAATAGAACAAGCTGACAATGCCACGCCGCCAACGGTCGAAGATGAAGATAAGCAGGCTGGAGTCATGGTGTGGCGAAAAAGTGTCGAAGCCGGCGAAACATGGTCAATCCGTTATGCTTACACGCTCACTTACCCCGCAGACGAACGGCTAGTCTCAGGTGCACGTTAGTAAGTAATTTAGTAAATAAAAACGGCCTGCCGATATGCTCGACAGGCCGTTTTTCTACTCGGTTGAACTTACGCTGTTAGTCGTTTTCTTTCTCAGTCGCTTCCTGTTCCTTAATGCTTTCTTCCATGCCTTTGGAGAACTTCTCCATCCCTTTTAAAAACTCACCAAATTGTTTGCCAGCTTCTTCTGGCGTCATGTCTTCGATATTTTCTAGTTCAGACAAAGACTGCGCAATACTGCCATCACGCGCCTCGCGTTTGATCTCGCTAGTCCATTTCTCAGCCATTGAGCTGTATTTGCGTACTGTGTGTTCACTACCAACATTAGAAATCACGCCTAGCGCGGCAAAAATGCCGAATACGATTTTGGCAGTTTGCGCTTTGAGTTCGTGTACTTCCACACTGGCGGTGTACAACAGGAAGCAGCTCCACAGTGTTTTAACGATGCCCGCGACATATGGAATGATAGACAATGCCGAAGCAATCGGGGCCAACGCGGTGGTGTACGCGGTAGCACGATAAGCCACTTCGTAGTTCTTTTGCGATCCCATCAGTTTCCAGATCACGAATAGAATCGCTGCGCCAATAAAACTACCAATCACAAACATGATCGGTAAACCAATTAGCATGCCAAAGCCAATGGCGCCGCCCATCATGGTGTTGAATTTGGCCAAGCCTATAATGTTGAGTGCAAAACCGATTACCGCAGTCACCAGTCCCATGCAGACGACAAACAGAAGCGGGTCAACAAATCCGCCTGTTTGCGGCATGTTGCGATAGAAGCCAACCGGATCGGTGATGATTTTCTTGGCGTCCGCGATCACACTGTTGATGTCGAAGGGTGGACTTGTCTCCGTGCTGGGGGTTGATTCGGGTGCTATCTGTTCCTGATTTTCATTCGGGTCTTGGTTCTGTTTATCGTCGCTCATTCTTTGTTCTCCTGTAGGGCGCGTCACCGCAAAAGTTAGTTTTCGGTGCAGGCACAAGAAATTTGCCGATTTGACACCTGCTTCGAGCAGTATAGCTAGCTCATTGAGTGTTGCTCAAGTAGCAAACTGAATGAACCGTTCTAAATAACGAATTACACAGTAGTATCAACGACCTAGAGTTGATTCGCGTGTTACGAGTTCGGTCGGTATAAAGAGACTCTGAGCTGGCTTGTTGTCGAGTAAATCGAACAGGGTATCGACCAGGGCCTTGCCGCCGGCTCGACGGTTTTGCGTTATCGACGTTAATGTTGGGTTGCTGTATTCAGACAGCGTGATGTCATCGTAACCAACTACGGCGATGTCACCTGGAACGGTCAAGCCACCATTATGGATCGCCTTAATTGCACTGAATGCGAGCATATCGCTCGAAGCGACTAAGGCATCGAATCCGGGTTGTCGATCCAGTATTTCAGACACATAGTTGAGTGCCGCATCACTGGCGGTTTCAGAATATGCAGTGAGCTCAGAATGTACTGTCAGTCCAGCATCCGCGAGCGCCGCCTGAAATCCCCGATAGCGTAATTGTGTCTCTGGGAACCGCGTATCGCCTAAGAACACGAATCGTTTTCGACCTTGCGCTAAAAGGTGCTCAGTTGCGAGCTTGCAACCTTGATAGTTGTCAGTACCAACCGTGACATACTTCTGGTCCGGTAATTGCGCGCCCCAGACCACCATGGTGTTGGTAATGTCGGCCGCTTTATTTAGCTCTTCGTGATACAGGCTTTGCCCAATCACGATGATGCCGTCTACGCTACGCGTTTCTGCAAACTCTAATATCCAGGACGGGTCGTTGTTGGAATGTTTCGCCAATAGTAATTCATGGCCACCTTTGGCTTCCAAAGCATCGGCGACCGAGCCTAGCAGTTCAAGAACAAAGGGGTCGGTTGCGAGCCACTCAGCCTGGCCATTGGAGGGGAGCAATACCCCGATGGTTAATATGTTCTGCAAACGGAAATTCCGCGCACGCATATTCATTCGGTAGTTGTGTTCTTTAGCTAATTGTTGAATGCGATCACGGGTCTCTTTTGTGACACGTTCGCTGCCAGCGAGTGCGCGTGACACCGTGGATTTCGACACGCCCGCCAACTTGGCTAAATCCGACATTTTCATTTGCTTTTTGAGACCTCCAAAAGAGTGGAAGGTGAAGCGTACCAAAACCACCGTGCTGAGGCGATGGCGGCTGCATGTTCTGTGCAGCATGTAATTTTTGACTAGTATACAGCAATTTTCGTAATACAACCGGTTGCATTACTGTGCAATCGGTTGTATTTTACGTTTCATGACACTGTTTGGGCTCTAAATTTGGTTTCAGTTGAGGGGCTGTGACGAGAAACAACAAGAATAGTGACGTGTCAATTGCACTTAACGCCGTTGTTAAGTGTGCTAAAACTAATAAAGTGAGTGAGGAGATATAGAATGAACGTATCAAAAACGTTAGCGCTAAATGCGGTGGCTTTGTCTGTTAGTGGCCTGTTGTTAAACTCGGCCGTGGCGCAAGAGCGCGATGCGCCGCTCGAGGAGATCATCGTCACAGGTGTGCCACAGCCAACCAGTAAGCTCGAATCCACCATGTCTGTTACCGCGATTAATGCGGAAGATGTGACGAACTTTGCACCGCGTTCGACCGCGGAAATTTTCCGAAATGTTCCAGGGGTCCAAGCAGAATCGTCATCGGGCGATGCAAATGCCAATATTAAAGTGCGTGGATTACCTATTAGTTCGGGTGGCGCGCGTTACTTGTCGCTACAAGAAGACGGTTTTCCCGTGATGCTCGTTGGTGATACCGCGTTTGCGACAGCCGACAGCTGGTTACGATTCGATTCGACGATTGGTAGCGTACAGTCCATTCGAGGTGGTTCGGCCTCTACTCAGGCGGCAAATGCGCCTGGCGGTATTATTAACTTTATCTCCAAAACCGGTGAGGAAGCGGGCGGCTCCGTGGGATTAACACTTGGTTTGGATTACGATTCGCTTCGATTGGACATCGAAAATGGTGGCGACCTGGGTGGTGATTGGACCTACCACATTGGCGGATTCTATCGCTCCGGTGAAGGACCACGTGCTGCAAACGAAGATATCGAAACCGGATATCAGGTGAAAGCAACAGTCGCTAAGACCTTCGATAACGGTTCACTCAAGTTTCATTTGAAGCATTTGGACGACGAAGTACCTACCTATTTACCAATTCCGGCCCAATACAGCGGTGGCACCAGCTTTACCGAATTGGGCACCAATTTTGGTGATGGAACGTTATTCCTGAACACCACGGACTTTGCGCCACGTCGAAATGGTATCGCGGCGGTGCAAGGTGATGGGTTTGAGGCGCAGATGACCTCGTTCGCCGTGGTGGCAGATTACGACTTCAATGAGATTTTAAGCGGCGCGGTGAAATACCGTACGGCGTCGACCGAAGGCAATTTTGCGTCACCATTCCCTGCTAATACGTTTGTGGATGGTGCCGCGGGCCCATCGGTTGAGATCGTGTACTTTGATACCGAAGTGAATGATGTTGGCAATGACTTCGCGGATGCGAGTCTGAGTGCCGATTTTGGTTCTGTCATTCTAAAAGCGGGTATTGCCTTAGTCGATCAGACGATCAGCACCACATGGAATTTTAATCAGTACTACCGTCGACTGGATGGCAACCTAAGTGTGTTTGATCAGGGTGACTCAATCGGCGGTGTGTTGTATGGCAACCCAGCGTTCGGGAATTGTTGTACTCGTGCCTACGATTTTGAGATCGAAGGCAGTGCTCCATACCTATCTTTATCGGGAAATTTAGGCGAAAACTTAAGTTGGGATGCGAGCTATCGTAAGGACGACTATGATGTGACCGGTTCATTCCAAGAGAGCACCGTACTGGTGGCATTGGATGTCAACGGCGATGGTGTCATTGCGGGTAACGAGCAGGCGGTGCCAACCTTAGGTGCTGCGCGCCGAGCTGATTACAGTACTGACTTTGATTCGTGGTCGCTTGGTGTGAACTATGCACTGAACGACAACATGGCAATCTTTGCGAACGTGTCTGAAGGTGGCGCGATTTCATCACCAGATCGTGTGACAGGTAGCTTGCGGGCAGATGGCAGCATTCTCAGTGAATCGGCCTACAGTACCGTTGAGCAAACTGAGATCGGCTTTAAATACCGCGGCGATGTTGCGTCGTTCTATGTCACTTACTTTGATGCGGATACCGAAGAATCTCGCCAGTTTGAGGTCACGTCTCAGACACTGCGAGGTAATACGTTTACAGCGTCTGGGTTTGAGATTGAGGGCGACCTGCTGTTTAACAATGGTTTTGGTGTCAAAGGCAGCCTAACTCTGACCGATTCGGAAATAACCAGCGGTGCGAATGCGGGTAATACGCCACGCCGTCAAGCAGACTACATATTTAATCTGACACCGCATTACACCGCCGATGCGTGGGATACGGGCATCAACTTCGTTGGTACGGACGAGGTCTTTGTCCAAGACAACAACAGCCTCAAGTTCGATAGTTACATCACGGCAAACCTGTTTTTCAACTATCGCTTTAACGACCAGTTGAGCCTGAGCTTGAACGCCAACAACCTGTTCGATGAAGAAGGTTTCACGGAAGGTGAGGAAGGCGCTGCCACAGCTGGAGATTTTGTGCGAATTCGACCAATCAATGGGCGCACAACATCGGCTACTCTGCGTTACAGTTTCTAGTTTATTCCGGGGGGAAGTGGCTGTGCCCTGAGTCGAATCGGTCAGTGAGACTTGGGGCCAGTTACTCTCTGTAGAGTTAATCCGGGGATCCTGGATAGGCAAGGGAGGTTGATATGACGCAACAAACTCATCAACACGAGCTGCGTGCGGTGCGTTGGCTCACTTATTTAATGTTCATGATGTTTGCTATGACCACTGACGCTGTTGGTGTGGTGATACCAGAGGTCATGAAGGCGTTTGATCTAGGTCTTACGGCGGCGGGCTTGCTGCATTACGGCCCGATGGTTGCCATCGCAATCGCTGGCATGTGTTTCGGGCATTTGGCCGACAAGCTGGGGCGTAAACACGCGATCATTCTGGGGTTGGCGCTGTTCGCCGCTAACTCGTTTTTGTTCTTAGTGGAGAGCACCTTTTGGTTCTATCTAACACTCATGGTGTTGTCTGGACTGGCCATCGGTATCTTTAAAACCGCCGCCCTAGCGTTGATCGGCGATATTACTCGGTCTAGTACCGAGCACACGGCAACCATGAACGGTGTGGAAGCATTTTTCGGGGTTGGTGCCATCATTGGGCCGCTGTTAGTAACCTATTTGCTGAACAATGGCATGGAGTGGAAGTGGCTGTACGTCATTGCCGCGGTTCTTTGTGTGTGTCTAATTCTGGCGGCGTCGCGGATTGATTACCCGCAAACCATGAAGAAAACGGAGTCGCCGATCGATGTTGCAAGAACATTGCGCATGGTCAAAGACCCGTATGCCTTTGGTTTCTCAATGGCGGCATTTTTGTATGTGGCGACGGAGAGCGCGATCTATGTATGGATGCCCACGTATTTGCTCGGTTACCAAGGCGGGGCAATGTGGCTCGCACTGTATGCATTGCCGATCTTCTTTATCTTGCGGGCTGGTGGTCGATTTATCGGCATGTGGATGATGGCCAAGTTCAACTGGGCTGTGGTCATGGTGTTGTCAACTGGTGTGATCGCAGCGTGTTTTCTGGGTGCGATTATTGGCGGCAAACCAGTTGCGGTGTACCTACTACCACTCTCTGGATTGTTTATGTCGGTCATCTACCCAACCGTCAATTCGAAAGGCATTAGCTGCTTTGAAAAGCATAAACACGGTGCCGCAGCGGGCGTTATTCTCTTCTTTACCGCGTTAGGTGCTGCGGCCGGGCCGTTACTAATGGGGATTGTCAGCGATGCCAATGGTGGCGAACCCATCTATGGCTTTATTGTGGCCACCGGTTTTGCTTTTCTTTTGTTCCTGGGATTTGTTTTTAACTTATTAAAAGACCCAACGCGTGCTCGCTTGCAGTTGCTCGAGCAGCGTGAATACCAAAATTAGGTGTATCCATTATGACGTTTTCTGTACAGCCGGACTCACCGCGCGTATTTGCCCATGGCATTGAGCATCCCGATTTGTTTCTATGGGATGCTTGGTCGTATGAACAAGACGATCTATTGCATTTGTACTGTTTGGCCGTCGAGCGTGTTCTGAACAATGGTCGCAAATTGCAGCCGCATGAACGCAATGATGTGCCATTCCATGTGCGCCACTTTTGTTCCAGCGACGGTGGTGAAAGCTGGCAAGATTTAGGCGTGTTTCAGGAGCCTCGCCCGGCATTGCGCAGTTTTGATGCCCGCACCGTCTGGAGTAGTTCGATTACCATGTTGCCAGATCAGCGCAAGCTGGTGGCGTATACTGGTTTAGCGGAGCAAGGCACTGATCAACCCTTTATTCAATCCATGGCAACCGCGCTCAGTCCGGATGGGATGCAGGTAGACGCAGATTCTATTCAGCTGATTTCGTCACCGGTGACGGATTGGGAAGAAATTACCGCTGCGGGCTACTATATTGCCGAGCGAAGCAAGCTGGGTCATCGTGATGGCGAAGACGGCCGCCCAATTCTCGCCTGGCGTGACCCGTACGTGGTTGAGGTAGAGGGCGATTTGCACATGTTTTGGTGTGCTAAAGCGGATCGAACTACACCAGCATTAGGTCATGCCAAACTTAATGCGGAATTTAAGATCGATACCTTGTATCCACCAACACGTTTGCCTGATGGCACTAACTTTACCCAGTTCGAATTGCCCAAGGTGTACTATGACGACACGAACAAACAGTTTTATCTGATTGGTGCGACCTGTAACCGTTTATATGAAGGGCAGTCTGATGCTGAAGTGGACAAACAAATTCGAATGTATGTAGCTGACTCAGTGCGTGGGCCTTGGCGGCCGCACAGCCCACATGGCAGTTCGTTGGGCCTGGGTGCGAAGCAGATGTTTGGCATGACGGTGTTACGAGCAAATTTTACGACTGGTGAATTGCTTTGTATTGCGCCGTATACCGAGGCTGCCGAAAAACCGCTGACATTTTCAGCGCCATTTACCATCAAGATAAACCCGGAGGCAATAGATGGCTGAACGGTTTGGTGCGATTGAGGTCGGCGGTACCAAAGTGGTTTGTGGTGTTGGTACAGACCCTTTGAATTTTGACACTGTGGTGCGCATCGAAACGCGCGCCCCTGCGACCACCATGGATGAGGTGATCGATTTTTTTCGCACAGTCCAAGCTGAATCCGGGCCGATAGCCGGTATAGGTGTCGCATCATTTGGCCCATTGAATGTCGATCCGCAGGATCCACGCTATGGCCAGTTTTTTGCCACGCCTAAACCAGGATGGAGTGAATATCCACTGCGCCAACATTTGGTCGATGCGCTCGGGTTGCCGGTATCGGTGACTACGGATGTTAATGGTGCGTTGCTTGCCGAAGCTGCGTATGGTGCTGCCCAGGGTATTTCAAACGCGGTGTACGTCACCGTCGGCACCGGATTGGGTGCTGGGGTTCTGGCCAATGATCACTTGGTTAGCGGCTTTATGCATCCTGAAGTTGGGCACATGCGCGTAGCAACACACGGTGTCGAGGGAAGTTGTCCTTTTCATGCAAACTGCTTGGAAGGGCTGGTGTGTGGTCCGGCAATTGCCAAACGTGCCGGCAAACCAGCCGAGCAGTTGGCGACCGACGACCCGCTTTGGGATGATATCGCCGTAAATCTAGCGGATATGTGCGTTAACTTACTTTGCGTGCTTTCGACCGAGCGGATTATTCTCGGCGGCGGTGTGATGCAAGCACCGGGATTGTTGGAAAAAGTTCGTACTCAAACCGAAAAACGTCTCGCTGGGTACCTGCCGGTGAATTCTGAGCTTGGCGGGTTTGATGCGCTCATCGTGGCACCTGGACTTGCTGAATTGAGTGGTTTGACTGGTGCGCTAAGCCTAATTCAAACCGCGCCGTCAAATCCCATCTGACGCCAGGCCTCATAGGCCAGAATCGACACCGAATTCGATAAGTTCAGGCTGCGATTATTGGGGCGCATGGGGATCAATACTCGATCCGAGTCAACCACGCTGTTCATCACCTCGCTAGGTAATCCATCGGTTTCAGAGCCAAACAATAGGGCATCACCGGGTTTGAAGGCTACGTCCGTGTACCGGGTATTGCCCTTGGTGGTAATGGCGTAGACCTTGTTCGGCGCCACGCGCTCGACAAACGTAAAGTAGTCCGGATGACGCGTCACATTGCTTAAATCATGATAATCCAGTCCTGCACGACGCAATTGTTTGACCTCCAGATCAAAACCGAGTGGTTCGATCAAATGTAGATGAAACCCAATATTGGCCGCCAACCGGATGACGTTCCCGGTTATAGGAACCTAACTTTCGACTAAATATTTAGCACCAAATCACTAAGTTTATGTTTTTTATAATGTAATTTTAATATCTTCATTTAGAGCATACTAAAAAAAATATGCTAAAAAAACTGATCTAAAAAACGTATATTCTTGTCCTCAAATTCGACCAATTGAGAACTCGATTTATGTTTCATATCGTTTTATACAATCCAATGATACCTCCTAACACAGGTAATATCATCCGCTTGTCTGCGAATGTGGGGTTTCACTTACACATAATTGAACCCATGGGGTTTGAATTCGAGGAGAAGGCTTTGCGTCGAGCAGGTCTGGACTACCATGATCTGAGTAGAGTGTCACGTCATGAAAGCTATGTCGCTTTTATGGAATCGGTCAAGCCGCGAAGAACTTTTGCTATTACCACCAAGGGCCAAAGGTGTTATTCAGAAATCAAATTTAGCGAAGGGGATGCGTTAGTGTTCGGTTCAGAGACTAGTGGACTTCCTGATAAAGTAATGGATTCGTTTTCTTCTGAAAATCGACTTCGGATACCAATGTATCCTAATAATCGAAGTCTAAACTTATCTAACTCAGTTGCGATAGTGACTTATGAAGCTTGGCGTCAACATGGTTTTCAGGGTTCAATAGATCGGAATAATGAAGCATGATGTATCCAATGGTATTGGGCTATCACAATATGCAATGAATACTAATATCGGCCTCGCCAATATGCCGTTTTGTACAGTACAGGTAAAACCAATAATGTCAGTAACGTTGACGAGACAATGCCTCCGATGACAACAGTAGCCAGTGGTCGTTGTACCTCTGCGCCAATACCGGTATTAAAAGCCATAGGTATAAAGCCTAAACTCGCCACTAGTGCGGTCATCACTACCGGGCGCAGTCTGGTTTGAGCTCCTTCGATAATTGATTTCGTGAGTTCATTAGTTTCTTGCCAACGTTGGCGGATAAAGGAAAGCATCACCAAGCCATTCAAAACTGCGACTCCAGAGAGTGCGATAAAACCAATACCAGCAGAAATCGATAACGGCATCCCTCGAAGAAAGAGAAACAAAATACCGCCTGTCAGTGCTAGGGGCACACCGCTGAAAATGATTAATGCATCTTTGATAGAGGCAAACGCAATCACTAGAAGACCGAGGATAACGAGTAAGGTGAGCGGCACAACAATAGTCAAACGGTGACTGGCGGATTCTAACTGCTCAAACGTTCCTCCATAGTCTAGCCAGTAACCTGCTGGAATCTGCTCTTGCTCGCGTATTTTTGATTCAACCTCTTCGACAAAACTGCCAAGGTCACGGCCGCGAACATTGGCGGTAACCACCACGCGCCGCTTTCCGTTTTCGCGGCTGATTTGTGCCGGTACCGAAGTGATTTGAAGATCAGCGACCTCTGCCAATGGCACGTAGTCACCGTCTGATAGTGGAATGGGTAAATTTCCTAATCCAGCTATGTCGCTCCTGAGGTCTTCCGGCAAACGAACCACCAATTGAAAACGGCGATCACCTTCAAACAGCACCCCTGCGGATTCACCGCCAATTGCGGTTGCTACCCAATCTTGAAGTTCTGACACATTTAAACTATAGACTCCGAGCGCGTCTCTTTTAGGATTCACTGATAAGGTTGGCAAGCCAGTCACCTGCTCTACTCGAACATCGGCGGCACCTTGTATGGTTTGCACCACCGAAAGCACATTATTGGCGATCGAATTTAGTGTCTCAAGGTCATCACCAAATACTTTGATGCCCAAGTCCGCACGCACCCCTGAAATTAACTCATTAAAACGCAATTGTATGGGTTGCGTGAACTCATAGTTATTGCCTGGCAATGAGGTTAGCGCTTGCTCCATTTCCTCAACAAGATCAGCTTTACTCTTTGCTGGATCATTCCACTCAGTACGAGGTTTGAGGATGACATAAGTGTCTGCAATATTCGGTGGCATCGGGTCTGTTGCCACTTCGGCCGTTCCAATGCGCGCAAAAACCGTAGCAACTTCCGAGAATGATTTTAAACGTTGCTCTAACGTCTTCTGCATTTCCACAGACTGTTCTAAGCCTGTGCCGGTAATCCGAATGGCTTGTACTGCAATATCGCCCTCATTAAGTTGAGGAACAAATTCAGTGCCCATGGTTGAGGCGATCCAAAGACAAATCGCCACTAGAAATGTAGCAAACCCGATCACAACGAATCGAAATCGTAACGCAAGCTTCAGAAGTGGCTCGTAGAGTTGCTTTGATTTAATGATAACAACACTCTCTTTTTCACTGATTTTGCCACTCATAAAGAAGGCCACCGCAGCAGGCACTACTGTTAATGACAAGAGCATGGCAGAGAGTAACGCCATGACGACCGTGGCGGCCATAGGGTGAAACATCTTACCTTCCACACCCGTCAGACTAAAAATTGGAATATAAACAATGGTGATAATCGCCACGCCAAACAGACTTGGTTTGATGACTTCGGCCGTCGACATAAATACCGTATCGAGGCGTTCCCTTAATGTTTGCTGGCCCTGCCTTTGTTGTGCTTCGGCCAGCCGCCTGACCGCGTTTTCAACGATGATCACGGCGCCATCAACGATCAAACCAAAATCGAGTGCACCTAGGCTCATTAAGTTTGCAGATACACCAGCCTGCACCATACCTGTCACCGTCATCAGCATGGATAAAGGTATGACCGCTGCGGTAATCAGCGCTGCTCGTAAATTCCCAAGTAGGAAAAACAACACAGCAATGACTAGGCGTGCACCTTCCATTAGATTTTTGGTGACCGTGGCAATCGCTTTATCCACGAGTGTCGTGCGATCGTAAACGGGGTCAGCAACCACACCTTTAGGTAATGACGTTTGAACTTCTTGAAATTTGATCGAAACATTGTCGGCGACTTCTCGGGAATTCTCACCGATCAACATCATGGCGGTGCCGAGTACGGTTTCAATGCCATCACGGGTTGCTGCTCCGCTGCGTAACTCCTTGCCAATCGCCACATTAGCAACGTCTGAGACTTTTATCGGGATTGAATCTCGGCGTGCAACAATCACATTTTCGATATCGGCAATCGTGTTTAGTTGCCCTGGCGATCTGACAAGCAGTTGCTGGCCATTGCGCTCAATGTAGCCTGCGCCACGGTTGTCGTTGTTTGCTCGTAAGGCTTGCAGCAACTCATCCATACTGACACGGTGATAGAGCAGTTTGCTTGGATCGGGTAATACATGGTATTGCCTGTTGTAACCGCCAATACTATTGATCTCGACAACGCCTTTAACTTGAGCCAGTTGTGGCTTGATGATCCAATCTTGAATCTCTCGCAGGTCAGCGGACGTGTAAGGCTCGCCGTTCGACTTTAGTGCATCCGGCTCAGCTTGCACGGTATATAAAAAGACTTCACCTAAACCGGTTGAGACGGGCCCCATTTCGGGTTCCAGCCCCGATGGCAAAACGCTTTTTATTGCCCCAAGTTTTGCGTTGATCAAGTTGCGAGCAAAATAGATATCAGCGCCATCTTCAAAAACCACCGTGACTTGTGAAAGCCCGTAGCGTGATAGAGAGCGGGTATAAGATAACTTTGGTATACCCGCTAATGCGTTCTCCACCGGGAAGGTAATGCGCTGTTCTGACTCTAAAGGTGAAAAACCTGGTGCGACCGTGTTGATTTGCACCTGCACATTGGTGATATCCGGAACCGCATCAATCGGGAGCTTTTGATAACTCCAAATTCCCAACCCAATGATGAGGAAAACGCTACACAAAAACAGCACGCGGCGCTCGATTGCTAATCGGAGTATTGAATTAATCATAGCGCGCCCCTAATGAGAATGACCGTGTCCGGCTTCGGACTTTTCGATATCGGCCTTAAGCAGATAACTGTTAGTGCTCACGTATTTATCTCCCTCTTGCAGGCCTTCACGTACTTCAATGAAGTGCTTGTCTTGTGCTCCAAAAATCAGGGGTGTAAATACATACTCTTGCCCTTGTTTTAGGAAGACGCCGTTCTGCCCGCCTATCTCTTGTACGGCCTGACTTGCTACTGCGAGGGCCGCGTCGAGTTGATTGACTACGACTTGCCCTCGGACTACAAGGCCAGGTGCAAAACGGCGATCGGAATTATCGAGTTTGATACGTGCGAGTTGATAAGGAGAGTTTTGTGAAGGAACGACATGATCTATGGCGCTTTGAGTGCGATTCCCTTGATCAATAATCGATACCCTCTGGCCTTTCTTAATGAGACGCTGCTGCGAAGGAAATACTCTTAGCTCAGCCCAAAGGGTATCAAGATTCTTGATTGAGAAAAGCACTTGATCTTGCGTGAACTCACCAGTATTGGCATGACGCTGTACAACAATGCCAGAGATTGGCGCACGCATTTGATAGGTTCTTAGGCTGTCGTTTGATTCCACCTGCGCAAGTAAGTCGCCCACTTTAACTTGGTCACCAATGGTGACTGATACAGACTTAATAATGCCCTCAAAGCGCGCGCGCACATGACTCAGTTGTTCAGGTCCAGAGATAAGCGTGCCGTATAACTCTATTGACTGTTCAAGCTTGGCCGATGCAACTGCCGATGTCTTTATACCAGCTTGCTTAGCTAAGTCGTCGTCAATATGGCTCTTCAGAGTCTTAGGCTCTGAATGCTCGGCTTTGCCATCACCATGTTTGTCCGCAAGGGTGGAATGTGTTTCAGCAGCAAAGCCACTCGCAGTCATGCCTGATAAAAAAACGGTAGCGAGCAATAAAATTAAATGTTTCATAGTTTTAGTCCTCGGGATGGCAGTCAATGGCGCATCCGTAAAGAGAATTAGGGGTTGAGCGCCTGACCGGTCAGTTCTTCGATAATTGCCTGACTTACTAAGGCCGTGGATGCTGATTCGATCAGCGCTTTTTTCGCGGCCAACAGTTCTTGTTGGGCGGCAATCAAATCCTGATACCGATAACGTCCATTCAGATACGCTTGCTGTGTCAGCTCAAGCGCCTCTTCCAGTGCCGGAATCGCAGTTTTCTGAGTTTTGTCAGCCGCCTCGATACTTTGGGCTCTCAATGAGAACGCTTGGAATAACTCGCCACGTAATCTTAGCAAGGCGATTTTTTCAGACGACTCGGCGGAATCACGCAGGGCGCGAGCAGCGCGTAGCTCACCTTGATTACGTTGGCCTGAAAAAAGTGGCAGGCTAAACCCTGCAACAATGGCTGTATCACTCGACTCCTCAAGCCGCCTCACGCCAATTTGCCAATTCAAATCGAATCGATTTCTGGCTTTTGCCAACGTGACGTTCGCTTCTTGTACACGAGTTTCGGTTAGAAACACTTGCAGTGAGGGGGATGATTGGACGCGTGCAAATAATTGCTCGAAACTCTCCGCTTCCTGATAGTCAAACAAACTGCCGACAAGCCGGTCAAACGATGGTGTTGCCATCCCCCAAAACTGTGCAAGGACCACTTTCTGTCGATCAAACTGACTTTCGCTTGCGGCAAGTTGAAGTTCGGCTCGTACCAGAGCTGCTTTAGCACGCTTCACTTCGGCTTGAGGTGTCGCGCCTCTAGATGATCGATTTTGAGCTGTTTTCAAAAGTGACTGAGACAAACTCAATGACTCACGTGCAAGTTCCGTATTGGCCTGAATAGTCAGCCCCTCAATAAACGCTTTAGTTAGCTCTCCAAGCACATCAAGTGTCATAGCTTGTTGTTCCCAACGTAAGCGTTCCAAACGAGAGTCAGCAAGTGAAACACGAGCTTGCCGCTTACCGCCAAGTTCAATGACTGAGGACAAGGCGATGGTGGTTTCGGCATCACTAAAGCCGCTGTTATCGCCTGTACCTGCAACGTTCTCGATCTCGGCACTGACTTCATATGCCGGTCTCAACGCCTCGGTTTGTTTTTGTGCTTTGAGAAAATTCTCTCTAAAGCTGAATTGATGAAGTGCTGGGTTATGCGTGAGCGTCTCTTTGATCGCTTGCTCAAGGCTCAGAGCCTCCGCGCCGAGTGCTGATTTGCTCACCGCAGTAAAGCCGACGAGGAAGAGAGCAACGCTGATTCCAACATTGATTTTGCGATGTAACTGTAAAACTAACATCAAAGATTCCTGACTAATCTAGACCTGGCCAAGAGAAGCTTATGCGTACCCAAGGTTTGATCGGGGTATTGGTGGCAATACGGGCAGGATTAAGTTGATCGAGCGGCCGTGCTCGGAGTACGACTTAACTAAGGTAAGCGAACGCGAGTCACGAAGTGCACATATTATTGAATCGGTATGTCAATCGGTAAGAGCAGCTTGCCGAATGATTATCTGCCTGTATTAGGTAATTAGCGAAGATGTTCAAGACGCTGTGTGCGCAGAACGTTAATCCGCTAAATGGTGCAGAGAATCAGGCGTTGGGGGGAGGTGTTGGTGGCCCTGAGGATAGGCCGCCGCAAATAATAGAATAGAGAGAACTAATTTCGTTCGATAAACAACGTAGAACGGCTTCTTGCTGAACTATTAGCGTGCTGGCATGTGCATGGCAGCAGTGCTGACAATGGGAATCCGCTTGATGCTCGTCGTCGTTTGCAAGATCGGCGTCTACTGATAAAGAATGGCTTTCACCCTCGAGGTGAAACACTTCGCCCGCTTCTCCAACTGCCGCCTGAATATTCATCAGGAGCATGAGAACAGTTAGAAAATAGCTAATAGCGATGCGAAACATAATCAAAGTATAGCTTAGTAAGTTGAATATTGAATCATGAATTACTCACTTCGCAAGACTGTGTTGTCTTACTTACATCACTCATTTCGCGCCATGATTGTCGAATGATTTGATACGCGGATGAAAGGCTCAAAAATGCAATGACACCAGCAACGGCCAAATCGGGCCAGCGAGTGGCGGTTGTGGCGACACCAGCAGCTGCAATCAGAACCGCCATGTTGCCAATGGCATCGTTACGGCTGCAAAGCCAGATAGAACGCATATTCGCATCGCCTTCTCGATAACG
>JAUHZM010000252.1 GCA_030426005.1 Gammaproteobacteria bacterium | reverse complement strand
GCGCAACAAGTCGTAGGCAATGTACTGAAAAAAGAAGCGAATTTAATGGAGTTGTTGCGCCGACCGGAAGTCAGTTACGAAACCTTGATGACCTTGCCAGGTGCTGGTGAACCGGTTTCGGACCCCTTGGTGGCAGAACAACTGGAAATCCAGGCAAAATATCACGGCTATATTGAACGTCAGCAAGCTGAAATCGAAAAACACCGTGGTAACGAATCAACTCCTTTAAGTAAGGAGTTGGATTACACCGACGTTAAAGGGTTGTCGAACGAAGTAGCACAGAAGCTCAATGAGCATAAACCAGCCACCATTGGACAGGCATCGCGCATTTCCGGGGTCACACCAGCGGCGATTTCATTGTTGCTGGTCTACCTGAAAAAACACGGTCGAGCGGCCTAACCCTGATAAATTCGTGCACCACAACTAGTGGTGAAAATATGGGGTTTGAGGCTGTTTTCGCTTTTCAGTTTTGGAACGATTCCCGCTTCGCCTATAATCAGCGGCCATGTTTCGTTATTTGGGGCGAGTTAATCGCTGGGTAGACAAACCGACATGAATGATTTGAACACCAATACTGAGCTCCGGGAGCACCTGATAACTCGCCTAAAAGCGGGTTTAGATACCTTGGATATTTCCTATGGCGATGAGGCAATTGAGAAATTGATTACCTTCATGTCGCTGTTGGCGGAATGGAACAAGACGCATAACCTGACTGCTGTGGATGATTTGGAGGAAATGCTCAGTGTGCACATCTTTGATTGTGCGAGCATCCGACCCTACATCAAAGGCGCGTCCTTATTGGACGTGGGAAGCGGTGCCGGTCTGCCCGGTATGATCTTGGCGATTTTATCGCCCGCGCTATCAGTCACCTCGGTAGAAACGCGTAATAAAAAAGCCCAATTTCAAATGTACGCGGCGAACAAGCTGCAGCTGGAAAACTTTACCGTTGAAAATGTGCGTATCGAAGACTACCAACCGAAAGAAAAGTTTGGCGTCATCACCTGCCGAGCATTCTCAAGTATCGAGAACTTTGTCAACGGGTCGCGTCAGGCCATTGCGCCGAATGGCTGCTGGTTGGCGATGAAAGGTGTCGTCCCGAAAGAAGAGCTAAAAGTTTTAAAGAAGCTGAATCTAAAATTTGATACCTTTGCACTTAAAGTACCGGAACTGGACGCGCAACGAAATTTAATTGTTATTAGCGCGCCGAAATAGGCAAACATGGCAAAAGTAATCTCAGTCACCAATCAGAAAGGTGGCGTAGGAAAAACCACAACCAGTATCAATTTATCTGCCGCATTGGTGAAGCGCGGTAAGCGAATTTTATTGCTGGACATGGACCCGCAAGGCAATGCCAGCGTTGGTCTGGGCGTCAACACCGAAGAGCTCGAGCATACGATTTATGATGTATTGCTCGGCGAAGCCACAGCGGATCAGGCCATTGTGAAAACCGAAAGTGGCGTCGATGTCATGACAGCCAATGGCGACCTTGCCGGTGCGCAAGTCGAACTTTTAAATGAAATCGGGCGAGAGTTACGGCTCAAGAAGGCACTTCAGCCGATCACAGAGAATTACGACTACATCTTTATTGACTGTCCACCAGCGTTAAACGTATTGACCATTAATGCTCTGGTTGCGTCGAATTCGGTCATGATTCCAATGCAATGCGAGTACTTTGCGTTAGAGGGACTGAGTGCGTTAATCTCGACCATCCGCGCAATTCGAGAAACCCTGAATTCTAATTTGAAGATCGAGGGTCTGCTGCGCACTATGTATGACAAACGCAACAGTCTTTCTGGCGAAGTAAGCCGTCAGCTGGAAACGCATTTCGGCAATAAAGTCTACGACACTGTGGTGCCGCGAAACGTGCGTTTGGCTGAGGCACCCAGTTACGGAGAGCCCGCGATCAGCTATGCGCCACACTCTAAAGGCGCTCGCGCCTATATTCTTCTGGCAGACGAAATGTTGAAAATCGCATCAGTTAAAACCGCACAGGCAGCCACAGCTTAAAACATGACTACTAAGAAAAAACGTTTAGGTCGAGGTCTGGACGCGCTGCTCGGCAGCACGGATCCTGAATCCAGTAACGCATCTAGCTCTAAAAACGAGAGCAATCAACCCAGCTCACTGCCAATAGAACAACTGCAACCAGGCCAGTATCAGCCTCGCACGCGTATGGACCAGGAGTCCTTGCAGGAACTGGCATCGTCAATCAAGTCACAGGGCATTATTCAGCCTATTCTGGTGCGGCCAGTTGGCGACAATAAGTATGAGATTATTGCGGGTGAGCGTCGTTGGCGTGCCGCCCAGTTAGCACAGTTGGAAGACGTGCCAGTTCTGGTGCGTAATATTCCAGATGAAGCAACCCTCGCGGTGGCGCTGATCGAGAATATTCAACGTGAAAACCTCAACCCTGTGGAAGAAGCGTTGGGTTTAAAGCGGTTGATGGATGAATTCGAACTCACACATGAAGAGATGGCAAAGAGTGTTGGCCGTTCACGTGCTGCGGTAACCAACCTATTGCGTTTGCTGACACTCAGTCATGGTGCCAAACAGCTATTGGAACACGGGAAGATCGAGATGGGTCATGCGCGTGCCTTACTCGGCTTGCCAGTGGAGCATCAGGATTTTGCCGCTGCAGAAGTTTATTCAAAACGCTTGTCGGTTCGACAAACTGAGGCGTTGGTGCGCTCGTACGCCAATCCTAAGAAGAAAAAGCCAAAGTCCAATAAAAGTGCCGACATCCTCAGTCTGGAAGAAGAACTGGCCGAAAAGCTTGGCACGCGGGTATCATTGGAAGATAAAAACGGCCAAGGGAAACTGGTCATCGAGTATAAAAACCTCGATGTGTTGGATGGGATTCTGGCGCATATAAAATAAGCTGGGCTTGGAGATGAGTGGTAAGGTTTTGCGGCATGCTCATCTAGTAACCGGCCTATTATTGATACTGTTTTTTGTGCTCAGTGGGCAGTATATGCAACACACGTTGCGGCTGTCCGAGCAACCTTTTGATGCGCAGCGGATGATGTATCGCGCATCGCATCTTTATTTGCTACTCGTTGGTGTGATGAACACGGTGGTTGCCTGTTATTGGCAACCATTTAAATCACGCTTCAGTCGCTCGATTCAGGGTCTGAGTTCGGTCGCATTGTTGCTCGCTCAACCAGCCTTTGCGTTCGCATTCTTGACCGAGCCAGCAGTGGTGTCACCAGATCGTACGCTTACTTGGTCAGGCTGTGTGCTTCTGTTGATTGGCACAGGCTTGCTGCTTATAGCACGAGCTTTAGAGTATCGGTTTAGCAAACAGACTAACGAAAGTACGCCGCACGCAGACTAAACCAAAAGACACTCAGCGCCAGGACGGCGATGATTATTCCATATAGTAGATGTGGTCCACCAAGAGCGTCGGCAATGGCTGCTGTATCTGAGTGACGAACGGCACCATTGACACTGGCGCTGGAAGACATGAGATAGCCTAGTGTTCGCGTTAGGGTATCAACCAACATGTGCACACCTATAAACTGGATTAAAAATTGGTGTAAGCCGGGTTGACGCAGTCGCGCCAATGCCAAAAAACCAGCCCCCAGACCACCTATTACGGCTAGACCAAATAGACTGCGAATCCACAATACGCAGCTCAATAACATAATGATGCTGAGTGCGAAAAAGACCCGCGACGACGTCTTTGTTGAGCGGCCAGCCCAGATCAATAAACCGCCAAATAGAGACGGTGCCAGTAGGCCGCCTGCCGAGGCCAGCGCACGCGACATGCCATCACTGGGGATTCGTAACATGGCCAACCCTGACGCATCGGCATGTAACTGCATTCTGATGAACTCACCACCAACTAATATCGCCGTCAAACCATGACCTAATTCATGAATAAAGGTGGTCAGAATGACAAACGGCCATTGGATCAGGCGACCAAAACTAAACAATGACAAAACATAAAATACCAGTGCCGCGAAGAGCAGCACGGCAATGGCTTTTTGTCGTTCTGAGAGTGAGTTTGAAATGTTCACAAGTTGTTATAATTGTGTCTTCTGAACACAGTATGACACCGAACTGAGATTGGAGAAATAAGGAATGGAACTACGTCAACAATATGCACATCATGCGCATCATGAGTCAGAGAGTAAGCAAGTAGCACATGCTGAGGACGTCATGGCGTCGTTTGATGCATTCGATTGGAACGCCCAGGTGGCAAAAGCCAACGAACTTAGGCTATGTTCACCTACCCTCTCGGTAGTTCGTGGTTCTCAGGACGACATGATCTGGGTATCGGCGATCGGTGAACCGAATCAGATTAGTTTTGTCTCAGAAGCGCACTACCCAGGCGAGGTTCCCGGCTTTTTAGGGTTTGGTAAAAAGCAGGGTGTAATTCACCAAGATACACAATGGTTTTCGTTGCAACAGGCGCGTGAAGCGCTCGCGCTTTTTGTGGCGAAGGACTATGCGGCTCTTGAGCAGCTGTATCGTTCGGCAACACCCTAATGGCTATTGCTGGTGCCGTAGTCGACTACGGGCGTGCTTGTGCCGCTGAAACTGTTGCCGCGTGCGTAATTTCCATAAGTATCTGAACGGAATTGTATGCCGATATTGCTGTTATGGATCAAGTTGTTGAGGATGCCATT
>JAUHZM010000251.1 GCA_030426005.1 Gammaproteobacteria bacterium | reverse complement strand
CCATCACTGTTTCGGTCGCTTCTTCGCCTATCTTTTTAAGAATAGCATCTAAACCCTTACTATACAGTGACGCGGCGTAAGAAGACTTGGGGTCAGCATCACGCCGTTGCAAGAGTACCTCATGCAAGGCTGCTAACATATCATTCGATTTTGTATTATCCACCATAAATTTCTGCAGGGTCTTTGATTACTGGCTCCACGGTTTGCCATTCGCCGTCCTTGAAAACGCGATAAAAACAGCTTTCCCGCCCAGTATGACAGGCAATGCCACCGCGTTGCTCAACCTTAAGCTGGATGACGTCGGCATCGCAATCCAAGCGTAACTCGTGCACGACCTGAAAATTGCCAGACTCCTCACCCTTACGCCACAAACGTTGCCGGGAACGAGAATAATACACAGCGCGGCCAGAATCCGCCGTTTCTTGTAGTGCTTCTCGATTCATCCAAGCCACCATCAGAATGCGACCAGTTTGATGATCTTGCGCGATGGCAGGCACCAGACCTTGATCATTCCACTTTACTGCGTCTAACCACTCTGACATAACTCAATTCTCGATTATAGCCGCACTTCAATACCGGCAGCACGCATGGCCGCTTTGGCTTCCGGTACCGTGTATTCACCAAAATGGAAAATACTGGCCGCCAACACCGCGTCTGCGCCACCCAAGGTGATACCTTCGACCAAATGTGTGAGGTTTCCGACGCCACCAGACGCGATCACCGGAATCGACACCGACTCACTCACGGCACGCGTTAGCTTAAGATCATATCCCGCCTTGGTGCCATCGCCATCCATACTAGTTAAGAGTATCTCGCCAGCGCCTAAATCGGTCATCTTTTGCGCCCAGGCGACTGCATCAATACCGGTTGGTTTACGCCCGCCATGGGTGAAGATCTCCCAACGATCAGCTTCATCTCCACGCTCAGCCCAAGCGGTTTGCTTGGCGTCGATCGCCACCACAATGCATTGCGAACCAAAATGTTTGCTGGCTTCACGCACGAATTCCGGCTTAAACACGGCGGTGCTGTTGACCGCTATTTTATCGGCACCAGCGTTCAGTAATCGGTGTACGTCTGCCAATTCCCGTACGCCACCACCGACCGTTAACGGAATAAACACTTCGCTCGCCACGTCTTCCACCACGTGCAAAATGGTGTCGCGATTGCTGGATGTCGCGGTGATGTCCAGAAAGGTGATTTCGTCAGCACCTTGTTGATTGTAGCGTTTCGCAACCTCAACCGGGTCACCGGCATCGCGGATACCGACAAAGTTTACGCCTTTGACAACACGACCGTCGTCAACATCAAGACAAGGGATTATGCGTTTAGCGAGTGGCATATCAGTCGGTGCGGTTCAATCCAGTGTTAACTAGCACAGCTGTCAAGGTACGCCTGACCAGCCGCAAAGTCGAGTGTGCCTTCATAAATCGCGCGCCCCGTGATTACACCACTAACACCAGATGGCTCAATTTTTTGCAGCGCAATCAAATCATCCAGATTCGTCACTCCGCCAGACGCGATAATTGGAATCGACACAGACTCTGCTAACGCCTGCGTGGCAGCCAAATTCACACCCTGCATCATGCCATCACGTTCGATGTCGGTGTACACAATAGCTTGCACGCCATCGGCTTCAAACTGTTTAGCGAGATCGATCACATGATGCTCGGTGACCGTCGCCCAGCCATCAATCGCGACCATGCCGTTTTTTGCGTCCAGGCCAATAATCAGATTCGGGCCATATTGCGCACCAATCTTGGCAATGAACTCAGGCTCTTGCGCCGCGCGGGTACCGATAATCGCATATTGCACGCCCACATCGAGATACGCTTGGATCGTCGCTTCATCACGGATACCACCACCAATTTGAATCGGCACGTCCGGAAAAGCCTTTGCTATCTGGTTGATGACGTCTGCATTCGCTGGTTTACCTGCAAATGCGCCATCCAGATCGACTAGGTGCAAGCGGCGTGCGCCCAACTCCACCCACTTTTCAGCCATGGCCAACGGGCTGTCGCTGAACACCGTAGAGTCTTCCATCAGACCCTGACGCAAGCGTACACACTTGCCTTCTTTAATATCAATTGCCGGGATTAATAACATCGAATCTGACCCTTAAGCTCGTGGATTCCATTGCGTGAAATTCTTTAACAGTTGAAGACCATCATCGTGGCTCTTCTCTGGGTGAAACTGAACCGCGAACACATTGTCTGCGCCAACCGCCGCCACGTATTCGTGTCCGTAATCTGCCAAGCCCTGAACGTAATTAGCACTCGAATCAGGTACATTCACACAGTAGCTGTGTAAAAAGTAAAAGTGGCGTTGATCGGCGATGCCCTGCCACATGGGATGATCTTGCGTTTGCTTGACCTGGTTCCAACCCATTTGCGGGACTTTGAAACCGATTTCGGTTTTATGAAACTGACTAAAGTGGCGAACTTGGCCGGTAAACAAACCTAATCCGGCAACACCACCGTCTTCGTCACTGTGGTCAAACATGGCCTGCATGCCGACACAAATACCAAACAAGGGCTTTTGCGACGCTGCCTCACGGATCGAGGTTTCAAGCTTATATTCGCGTAACGATTCGAACCAAGTTTCGATGGCGCCTTGCCCTGGCAGCACGACGCGGTCCGCACGCTCGACGATGGCGGGATCATGTGTAATTTCGATGTGCGCATCTGGCGCCACGGTGATCAGCGCCTGATGCACTGAACGCAAGTTGCCAACGCCCAAGTCAACGATTGCAATGTGCATGGTATTTGCTACAGGCTGCCTTTGGTGGACGGAATCACATTCTCGGCGCGCTCGTCGTATTCCAGCGCCATGCGCAATGCTCGGCCAAACGCTTTAAAAATTGTCTCGGCGATGTGGTGCGCATTTTTGCCGCGAATATTGTCGATGTGTACGGTCATGCGCGCATGATTGACGAAGCCGTGAAAAAACTCGTCAAAGAGATCCACATCGAAACCACCGATCCGCGCGCGACGGTAGTCAACACTGTGCATCAAGGTCGGGCGACCTGAAAAGTCCACCACCACGCGACTCAAGGCTTCATCGAGCGGCACGTATGCGTGGCCATAACGGCGAATTCCCTGTTTGTCACCAATCGCCTGATTGACAGCTTGGCCGAGAGTAATGCCAATATCTTCGACTGTGTGGTGATCATCGATATGTAAGTCACCCTGACACGAGATGTCGAGGTCAATCAGCCCATGGCGGCCAATCTGGTCCATCATGTGCTCTAAAAAGGGCACACCGGTTTCGAAACGGGTTTTGCCGGTTCCATCGAGATTCAATTTGATGGCGATTTTGGTTTCACTGGTATCGCGTGAAACTTCCGCCACTCGATCTGGTCTTGAACTCATAGCTGGATAATGTGAGGAGTGGTTTGTCGAGGCTATGTATTGTAATTCCCGAATTCGGGCGCACATAGACTGTTAACTTAGGTCGCGAATTCTAACAAAGTTCCGAGGCTCGACCTATAACAAATCACCCTAGAACGTCGATATTTAAGCGATTACCACGATTCCGCCAGACTCGTGCGGCATACTACGCGTATCGACCCTTTTGAAATGAGGTGGATTCAATATGAAAAATGCCGTTATAGTTAAATCCATGAAGCCAATTCCTTACGTCGGCGCGGTACCGCGCAAATACCGCAGCTATATTCGCAATAAAGCGATCGACCGCGCTCGCACGCGCATTATTGTGGCTGGGAACGATCCCAAGTTAATGTCTGCTGAGGATTTGGAAGTCGTCGTCAGGGAAGAAGAAGATAAGATTAAGAGCTCAATTCGAGATAAAGGCTTGCTCGCTGTCCTCGCACTGTTGGGCTTGAACCTCTTTAGTTAATCGCCAGAGTACCGCTATGTTTAAACAGGTTTTTCGTCTGGCATTCGTGACGGTTATTTGGAAGCAATACAAACAGGTTATTGTTTCAACCCTGCTTTTGTTCACCTTTATTTTTCTGGTCAGCAACATCCACGCGGATTTTTTGACGCACACAGAAATGCAGAAGGACACCACAGGCACAGGCTTAAGCTTTATTGCGAAATGGCTGGCCTACGCTGTTGGTGTGGGCTTGTATTTCGCTTATCACGCGTATCGCGGGCAAAGTAGCAACAAAAAACCCAACAAGAAACACAAATCAACTTCAAAACAAGGCATCGTTACGGTTGCCCCTGAATCGTCAGAAGATGACCCGTTTGCCGAGATACGTCAACGAAAAACACTGCGCAGTCGCGCGGATTTTCTAGAAGGTAAGGAATAAGGCCCTAAAGTGTTTTGCCCTTTTAAAAACGTTTAATGCAGGCATTAAAAAGCCCGCTGGAGGGGTTGGGATCTCCAGCGGGCTTGTGTGATAAGGGTGTACGGTTTCGATGATACTCAAGAAACACGGGTTGGAGTTGTTTTCTCAAGCCTAATCATTTTTCCAGTGAAACGTACATTCAAGGTCGTCAAAGCTTACCGTTCGGCGCGGGTTGGGTGGACGCAGAAAGTAACTTTTCTTAAAAGACGAATTTCCCCCTTGGTTAGCATTAATACGAGTGGTTTGGGTGGTTCGCACTAATACCTTACACTCGTATGAGATTACGCCTCGCTTACAAGGCTGTCAAGACTCGTAATTAATAAAAACACCA
>JAUHZM010000250.1 GCA_030426005.1 Gammaproteobacteria bacterium | reverse complement strand
TGGCCGGCCTTGGTTTACCCCATTTATTACGCTGGTTTTGGTGGCGGGCAAATGCCTGGTCTGAATTGGCTGGCATGCTGACTGGCTTATTACTCGCGCTGAGCAATTACGTACTGGAATACAATGGCATGTTGCCGCAGGGGCAAATTTCCATCTTTCCCACTGCCATCGCCAGTCACCCAATACACGTAATCTGCTGGATCTCGGTCTGCGCAGCCCTAGTGTCGTTCATCACCACCTTCATCACGCCTGCTGTGCCAGATGAAACTCTGCAACGCTTCGTCGATAAGGTCAAACCGATCGGGATTTGGAAACAGCTGAACCAAGCACAGCAACCGGAGCGAAGCTTTGCAGCCTCCATGCTGTACTTCGTGCTTGGCTCTATTGGCATTTACGCGGGCATGTTCGGGATTGGCTACGCGCTGCGGTTAGAGTACGTCATTGCCAGCGTGCTACTCGTGATATTTGCAGTCACCATGTTGGTGGTGATCCGCGGAATGAACAAAATCAATACCGAGCGCTGAATAGCGCTCGGCTTCTCTGATGAGAAAAGATTCAGTTAAGCGGCGACCGACTGAGTAGCCAGTTTAACGCGCTGCGTCTCGACAAAACGATAGAATTCCGCGTTCGCCAATTTCGCCGCGGCGGCTTCATCCATGACGACGATCGCGTTAGCATGCATTTGCAATATCGACGCCGGGCAAGTCGCGCTGACCGGCCCCTCAACCGTCGCTTGCATGGCTTCCGCCTTTGACTCACCGGTCGCGATCAGCAGCACGCGACGGGCATCCATAATCGTGCCGATACCCATCGTTAATGACAAAGTCGGTTGGTATTCATCTGCAGCGAAAAAACGTGCATTGTCGGCAATCGTCTCCTGAGTAAGCGTTTTGACACGCGTTCTCGACACCAGTGACGAGGATGGCTCATTAAAGCCAATATGCCCATTTCGACCAACACCTAATAACTGTAAATCAATTCCACCGGCATCCACTATTTGCTGCTCGTATTCCGCGCAAGCAACATCCGCATTCGCGGCCGATCCATCTGGCACATGGGTATTGGAAAGCGCAATATCGATATGGTTGAATAGATTTTCTTGCATAAAGTAACGATAACTTTGCGGATGATCACCGGTCAGTCCGAGATACTCATCAAGATTAAACGTGGTTACTTCGGCAAAGCTAACCCCCTGTGTTTGATGTGCTTCAATCAAGGCCTGATACAACGCGACGGGCGTTGAACCGGTGGCCAACCCCAGCACCGACGCTGGTTTGTATTTTAATTGTGCCAGGAACAAGTCACGCCCATACGCCGCCGCGTCCTGAGCTGTTTCTACTATGACTACTCTCATGTTAAAACTCTCTCGATTGATTACAGCTTGGCTTGCCCGGCGACCCAGGTCTGCTGTACTTGAAACTCTGAGGTGAAGTGAACGAGATCCGCGCGGAAACCGGATTTAATTCGACCTAAGTTTGGTTGGCGTAAAAATTCCGCTGGGTACAACGATGCCATGCGTAATACTTCGCCAAGCTCGATCCCCGCGAGTTGATGCGAAATACGAACCGCGTCGATCATCGCAATCGCAGAGCCAGCCAAATTACCTTCGTTATTAATTAAACTGCCGTCGTGCTCAGTAATGGTTTGACCATACAACTGAAAGGACTTGTCCTCGCTGCCCACTGTGGCCATGGCGTCAGTTACCAAGCACAGCTTGCCGGTAGGTTTTGCGTGCCAAGCCAGTCGGATCATATCTGGGTGTACATGATGACCGTCGGCGATAATGCCGCACCAGGCTTCTCGATCAACCAATGCCGCACCGACCACACCCGGCTCTCTTCCCGTCGCTGCGCGCATGGCGTTATAAAGATGTGTGAAGCCACGCAAACCGGATGCCAGCGCACGATTGATCGTCTCAGCGTCGGCATTGGTATGTCCTGCACACACTATTATTCCGGCGTCTGCCATGCGCTGTATCTGCTCACCGCGCACTACCTCCGGAGCCAGTGTCACCAGCAATGGGATGTCTGCATTGGCAATCAACCAATCAATTTCTTCTTCAGTCGGCGACGCCATAAAATCTTCGTGGTGTGTGCCACGTTTCGCAGGCGCAAAATACGGGCCCTCCAGGTGCAAGCCTAACAACCCAGGCTCGCCAGTCGCTATCGCTGCGCGAATCGCGTTGACCGCACGCTCACGTGCTGCGGATGTGTCGCTGATTAAGGTTGGTAACAAGGCTGTGGTACCACCTTGATGATGGCCACGCAGAATGGCCTGAATTCCATCGACCGTCGTGTTGTTATTGAATAAGACTCCACCACCGCCGTTGACTTGCCAATCAATAAAACCTGGTGCCAGCACGCCAGCCCCTAAATGTTCAATGTTTAAGTCGGCGGGTAATTCACTACGTGCCGTCACCGCGGATACCGTCCCGCCTTCCACCACCACCACGTGATTCTGGAGAAACTGGTCTCCGTCGAAAACCTGATCGGCTTGAAGTGCAAACTTAGTCATGGCTCTGTGCAAGGAATAGGATTATGCTTAAATAAAATATGACAACGTTGTCAATTATGCAATGATCAACTAGTGAAGTAAAGCATACAACACACTCCGTATGTGGTTTAACTAGTCTACTGATACCGAATCCAAGGATCCAGCACAATACAGACGGCCAGCCAGCCGCAATCCAGCGAACTCACTCGTGCCTTAAATTCAGGTCTGTCTATTTAACCAAGTTCAGGACTGTTTATCGTTGCTCAGGGCTGTTTATCGTTGCTCAAGGCTGTTTATTTATGTGAGTTGAAGACTCTCGTACGATGATCTCTGGTAGATAACCATGAGCACTATAGTCAGTCTCATCGCCATCTTCACCACTGACCAGGCCAATGAGAATCTCAGTGGCGTGTTGTGCAATCTCATCCATGGGCTGCTTTGCCGTGGTTAGCGACGGCCATGTTTGCCTGGAGAATGGGCTGTCCTCGAAACCGGCAATCGCCAACTGCTCAGGCACTCGAACACCTTGCATACGGGCAGCAAACAATGCCCCAGCCGCTATTTCATCGTTACAAGCAAAGATCGCCGTTGGTGGCTCATCCTGACTCAGCACCTGTTGCGCGCGCTCCATACCGGATTCAAAAGTATAGTGACCTTCAAGCACTAACGACTCATCCACCGCTAACTTATGTTCTTGCAGCGCCTGTTTGTACCCTTCGAGTCGTTCACCACTCGACATGTGTTCTGGGTCACCATTCAAAAAACAGATTCGCTCATGCTTTTGCGCCAACAAATGCTGAGTGATTTGATATGCCGCCTGGCGGTCGTCAATATAAATCGTGCGCGCCGCATCGGCTGGCGGGATGGAGCTGGAAACGATGCGCGAGTACGGTATTTCCGCTGCATCCAATTTAGCCAGAATCTCAGGGTTTTCTGAGATGGGCGGTGTTAAAACCAGTCCAGCCACCATGCTGCGCCTAGTCAGCGCCACAATCTCTTCGACAATGGCGGCCGGGTCCGACTCAGTTTCACACGGATGCACCACAAGCTCATAGGCATTCGCTCTGGCTGCCGCCAGAATGCCATGCAGCATCGTAATCACGTAGTTGCTGTTGGGGTTGTTGTAGATAAAACCAATGGTGGCAGATTTACCGCGCAAACGCCGTGCGGACAAATTTGGTTGATAGTTCAGCTTCTCGATTGCAGATTGCACTTTTTCGCGCATCTCGGCTTTGACGCCGCCTTCCTGGTTTACCACGCGCGAGACGGTCTTGAAGGACACACCGGCTAGCTCGGCAACATCTTTAATGGTGACTTTCATGGTTAATCCTAATAAATAACTACGTCCTGGTCACGAGACCTGCGCAGTTGCGCTGAGCTCGCTCAGCAAATCTCAACAAGCCATTAAGGGTTGTCTGGTTAAATCTTGGCAAATCCAAATTTATGCACTTGCTCTAACAGTCTGCGATGGGTTGGCAATGCGTTCTCAAGCTGGGAGACTGACCGCCTGACTTCGTCAAACCGCTGTTGTGCTGACCGCTTATTGGCGAACTGATACGCACTGTCTCGCAGGTCAACGTCAAACTCCATGCCATATAGAACGAACAAATAGCTGTCCAATACAAACGGCTCGAACGCATAATCAAAATCGTACTTGCTGGGAACGTGTGTTTTCCAGTATTCCAACCGTTGTTGCAATCGTTCAGGAATGGTGCTCGGATCACAATTATCGATCCAATAGTGACTGTCTCGCCGCTTGCTCAAACAGTAATGCAGCTTAACGAAGTCAACTGTTTTATCCCATCGCAGATTGAAAATCGTGTTGTACTGCTGCGCGGCATAATGCATTTCCTCACGGGTATTCGGAAACTGTTCAGCCAGCATATTTGCGGCGGCTTCCACCAGAAAAATAGCGGATGCTTCCAGCGGTTCGATAAACGCGGCCGACATGCCAATCGCGACACAGTTCTTATTCCAAAATTCGCGGCGGTAACCACTGTTAAAGCGAATTTTACGGGCTTCGAGCTGATCGGCTGAATCACCAACATACTGCCGTAAACGCCGCTCTGCGTGTTCGTCATCTGTGTATTTCGAGCTGTAAACGAAGCCAACACCACGCCGTTCGGTCAGCCCGATATCCCACGTCCAACCATCTGTCAT
>JAUHZM010000249.1 GCA_030426005.1 Gammaproteobacteria bacterium | reverse complement strand
ACGCCCATGGCGGTGAGCCCGTTGAGAAAGTTAACGATGCGTGAGCGCACATTTTCGGAGCTGGTTTTTAAGTCATCGAGCCCAACCAGATCGCAGTGACGCACATTATAGGCATTATTCGCATAGTCGCTGCCGCTGATCTCCGGTTTGCCGCAGTTGTTAAAATCGCTGTTGGTATACGGTACCGCTGGGTAATTATTTTGCGACGCGAACCGGCCCATGCTACTGGCGATCCCGTTACCGCCATCGCCCGCCATGTGGTTTATCACAGCATCTACGTAAACGTCGACACCAGCCTGATTGCAGGCGGTCACCATGTCGCGAAACTGTTGCTCAGTACCGCTGCGTGTATTGCCGAGCGAGTAGCTCATTGGCTGATAGCGTAACCACCAGGCATCTTCGTCGACGGCATTGTAGTCTTTTGAGACGTGTTCTTGCGGCGGTGGAACCTGCACGGCCTTGTAGCCCTTAGGCCCTAGATAGTCAGTACATTCTCGTCCGATGTCGGTCCAGTTCCATTCGAATAAATGCACAAAGGTATCGCCATTCGATTGTGCGTTAGCGCTTAGGCTAAAGGTTGATAGGGCGGCTACGGTGAGTGCATTGCGTAGCCAGTGTGGCTTGGTGTAGGGTGTATTCAAATCTTGCTCCTGATTTGTATCTCTGGCGGTTATGGCGGTCATAACTCTAGACCATGTTGCGAGCAAGCGGCGTGGATTGCATACGTATTCAGGCCGCCTTGCCGCAATGAATACGTATGCAGATGATGTCGAATCATGTTTAAAAACAGATGCTTGGCTGAACTCAGTGCGATGATCAGTGCAGTGAGTATTGAGTTTTTTGCCGCTCATTTGGGCATTTTTTACAAATTTTTTACACCCTTATTAGATTTGTCTGACCCGCTGATAGCCGCATTTTCTTACGCTGTAACCAACTTAAACAGCCCACTCAATAAAGGAGTACGAACATGGTAAAACGAAATATGGCCCTGGCTGCGGGTCTTCTGGTTGCAGCGGCAGCGAGTATTTACAGCGCTAATAGCAATGCCAAAAGCATCATGAAGCCTGCCTACACGAACCAGGAGGTGGTCGTTAAAAGCGGATTAGCCACACCGGTTATGGAAGCAGGGCGAACTCAGAATGCGTACTTGCGGGTTTCACTCACCGGCTATGAGATGTCTGAAAGTATCGAGCGTCCACCGCTCAATGTGGCGATTGTCCTGGACGAGTCGAGTTCGATGAGCGGTGAAAAAATCGCCCGCGCCAAAGAGGCCGCGATTTTGGCCGTGAGTAAGTTGTCGGCCAAAGATGTTGTGTCGATTGTGACCTACAACAGTACTGTAAATGTGTTGGTGCCAGCAACGCGCGTCACCAATAAATCGCGTCTCTATGACGCGATCGAAACCATTCGCGCCAACGGCAGTACCGCATTATTTGCAGGGACCAGTAAAGGTGCCTTTGAAGTACGAAAATTCCTGGATCGAGAGCGCGTTAATCGCGTGGTGCTATTGTCTGACGGCATGGCCAACGTGGGGCCGGACTCCCCGTCGGAGCTGGGACAGCTTGGTCGCTCTTTGGCGAAAGAAGGTATGAGTGTCTCGACCATTGGGCTGGGGCTTGGCTACAACGAAGACTTGATGACGCAGCTAGCCAACTACAGTGATGGGAATCATGAATTCGTGGAGAATTCCGCAGATCTGGCGCGGGTTTTTGACCGCGAGTTTGGCGATGCGATGTCGGTGGTAGCGCAGAACGTTGAGATTGAAATTCTGTGTGACGAAGGCGTACGACCAATTCGCATTATCGGGCGAGATGGAACCATTATCGGAAATCGCGTGGTCACCAGTATGAATCAACTCTATAGCGCACAACAAAATTACGTGGTGTTAGAGGTAGAGGTTCCAGCCAGTGAGGCTGGTTTAAAACGCAAAGTCGCCGACGTGCAAGTTAAGTACAACAATATGGCATTGCAAAAAACCATGACCGCGAAAAACCTCATCGAAGCCAGCTTTACGGAGTCAGAACAGCGAGTGAAAGAGTCAATTGATCGCGGTGCGTACGAGGCGGCTATTGAGCAGGTGGCGAATGTTGAGGCCCGTAAAGCTGTTGAGTTGCGTGACCGTGGCGACGTGGTTGGTGCTCAAAAAACCCTACGTTCGAATGCTCAATTTCTGGATCAAGCCGCCGACCTGATTCAATCACCCAAGTTGGAACGCCAGTCGCAGGAATCGCTGGAAGAATCAGAAGCGGTGAGCGAAGAAGATTGGAATAAAAACCGTAAGATTCTCAAAGAGAAAACGTATAAGCGCGCAAAACAACAACCTTATTCGAGTCGCACTGGATCTCGCGACTGAGTATGACCTGCGTGTGCTACTATTTTGTCCTTTGGTAGCACACGCGTTGTGGCGTCAATGAAACTTCGATTCCCCATACTATTGATATTGTTTGTGTGTCTGCCGCTGGCAGCATTGATGTATTTGGGTGGACGTCTCTATCAGCAGGAAAGCGTGGTGCGCGCGCATCAGGCTCAGTCATTGGCGGATGCGCGATTGCTGGAAGCGCAAGGTGTGATCGATGATTATTTTCAGCAGCTGCAACAGGAGTCTTACGCGAGCCTGCAGTTTCTGGATTTGCGTGCCGGTTTGGAGGCGTCACAGGTGGCCGTGATTCGTGCACTGGTTCAGTCCGATCCCATGCTTGATCAGGTCTTCATACTGAGCCCCAATGGCGAGCGTGTGTTTCCGCCGAATGCTGACGAGGCGTCTCTAAGCGAGCGTGAGTTTATTCAGCAAACGCAGCGTTTATGGCAAGACCCGAGTACCTTCTATGCCAAGTTCAAAGAGTCTGAGGAAGTGGCCTCAACAGCGCCTTCGCGATCGCGCTACTCGCGCGCCACAGAGGTCGCGGATGTGCTAAATGAGTTGGCTCGTAGTGACGATGCAGAGACCGCATCCAGTGTGTCGGTTCCCGCTGCTATTAAAAAACAACAAGCGCCGGAACAAGGCTGGATCACCTGGGATTCGGGTGCTGAAACACAAACCTTTTATTGGTTTCGTGACGCGAATGAGAACCTGATTGGGCAAAAGCTCTCCAAGGCATTCTGGTTGTCTGAATTAATCAATGTATTACCGGATCGCCGTGATGCAGCGCGCTGGGGCAAGGCGCGAGTGAAGCTTTTTGATCGACAGCAAAATGTGATGTACCAGTGGGGAAGCTACGACGTGCCGAGTGGGCAAGAAGCCGTGTCTCAGCGACTTTTGCCGTATCCCCTAGATGGTTGGCGGCTAGCCTATTACGCACCGAGCTCGGGTTTAACCAGTGCCATACAGAGCTTGGTCTTTTACGCTACCTTGTTGATGTTGGGATTTGCAGTGGCCCTAATCGGGTTTTATCTCCTCCGAGAGTTGCGTCGTGATATTCGGCTGGCTGAGCAACGCGTGACCTTTGTTAATCAGGTATCGCATGAGTTGAAAACACCGCTGACCAATATCTGCATGTACACCGAAATGCTGGACTCTGAATTAAGTGAGGATGATCAACCAGATCGAGAGCGCTTGCAGAAGTTCAGTGGCGTGGTGCGCTCAGAAAGTCAACGGCTGGCTCGTTTAATCAATAATGTTTTGAGCTTTTCGCGTGCGCGACAGCATCAAATTACGCTTCGTCCAGCGCCACATTGTTTGGACGATATTGTTCGCTCGACTGCCGCGGTGTTTAAACCGGCGCTGTCGGCCAAGGGGATCGAATTAGAGATGGATCTGCAGGCACCGAGCCGTGTGATGGTTGACCCTGCGGTGGTGGAGCAGGTGCTTAATAATTTACTGAGTAATGTAGAGAAGTACGCCGCTGACGGAAAATGGGCGCGTATTCGAACTAAGTCCCAACAAGGCATGTCGCTGATTGAGGTCAGTGATGCGGGCACTGGGGTTGATGCAGAACAGGCAGAGCGCATTTTCGAGCCCTTCGAGCGTGGCAGTAGTCGCTTAACCGAAGGCGTGTCGGGGACCGGGATTGGCTTGAGTATTTCGCGTGATTTGGCACGGGCACATGGTGGCGATTTGACACTTCGCTCAGCCGCGAGTGGCGCGCATTTTGTCCTGCAATTGAATACGCCAGAGGCCGAGGTGGCGAAGTGAAATTGTTAATATGTGAAGACGATCCCTTGATTCGCGATGGCCTGAACGACATTTTATCGGCCGAGGGATTTACCTGTTCGACCGCTGAAGATGGCAATGCAGCACTGCTGCAGTACAAGGCGATGCAACCCGATATTGTGTTGCTGGATATCATGATGCCGGGCCGAGATGGCTATGCGGTTTGTCGCGAAATCCGTGCACAGAATTCGCAGGTGGCTATTTTGTTTATCAGTGCCAAGTCTGAAGAAATTGATCAAGTGCTTGGTTTGGAATTGGGTGCCGATGACTACATTATGAAGCCGTTTGGCAAACGTCCGCGCTGGGACTCGGCCAAAGCACCTGCGTCGGACTCGGCGGCGACCCGATCGTCGGCACCAGTTTCATCGATCTGTTGAAACGATACCAGGAAGATGATCAAACCGAAGCCATCTTGATGATCGGTGAAATCGGTGGATCAGCCGAAGAAGAAGCCGCAGCCTACGTCAAGGAACACGTTACCAAACCGGTCGCCGCCTTCATCGCCGG
>JAUHZM010000009.1 GCA_030426005.1 Gammaproteobacteria bacterium | reverse complement strand
GTCAATGGCGACTTAGGCCCAAGGCAGAGGCTGATCAGGCAGTTGAGGATGAAGATAAGTGTGATGCCATCTTTGGGGACAAAATACATGCAAATCGAGAAGGTGGCGGTGAGTGCCATCAACAGCATGAGTAGCCTGGCTTTGTCGATAAACCGCGTCAATAACGGTGTGCATGCGGCACCGACCGCGTAGAAAATCATCTGCCAAAACAAGTAGGACGACAGTAAGTCAGGCCGTACCAGGTAATAATTAAAATAGTAATATGCGGATCCAGCACGCATGGTAATGGTCAGCATGATGATCAACGCTAGAGCAAATAGAATGAGCCAAGGCTTGTTGCCTAGTAGGTCTTTGATGTCGTCGACGGCGTTAGTCTGCTGCGCTGGAGGTGGGGCGATACGCTCTTTGGTACTTAGAAAAGTCAGTAGAAAAATCAAGGTGGCTAAAGCCCCGTATAGTCCAATGGTTAGCTGCCAGCCGCGAGCAGGGTCCCCCTGACCAAATTGCTCAACCAGAGGGAGCGTATAGCGGTTCACCAGCGCGCCGCAGCCGAAAGCAAAAATAAACCGAATACTGATTAAGGCGGTACGATCTTGACTGCGTGAGGTCATAACACCCGAGAGTGCCGAGTACGGTGTCGACACGATCGTGTAGCAAATCATCATCACGGAGTAGGTTACGTAAGCCCACACAAGGCGACCGAGACCACTCAATTCGGGTGTGGTAAAGGTCATAAATGCTGCGAGTGCCAGTGGCGCGCCGCCCCAGAT
The DNA here is from genome assembly GCA_030426005.1 of Gammaproteobacteria bacterium. Taxonomy (GTDB): domain Bacteria; phylum Pseudomonadota; class Gammaproteobacteria; order Arenicellales; family Arenicellaceae; genus Arenicella. Next base: position 21,596 of record JAUHZM010000009.1, on the reverse strand, counting down.
TAGAAACGGTCGAAATTTGCCCCAACGCGTGCGGGTTCGATCGGCAACCGCACCCATGACGGGGTCTGTGAATGCGTCAAATATTTTGGTCACCAGAAGCATAGTCCCGGCGGCCGCAGCACTGATACCAAAGACATCGGTATAAAACGCCGCAATAAATGAGGCGATGGTGGTCCAGTATAGATTAAAGCCCGCATCGCCTAACCCATAGCCGAGCTTCTCCTTGTTGCTCAAAGGCGTGCTTCGAGCTGTGGTGGTTGTATTCACGAGACTGTGTCCCTTTATCATTATTTTGTTGTGCGGATTATCGTCGAAGCTGCGGAGTGAATAGGTTCAACTTTCGGAGCGAGCCGGAATTTGAACGCGCGACCTAGTAAACATAAGGCTTGGATGGCTCGATGCCGCGGGTTCAACTTTGTGTAAACCGAAAGTTGAACGTTCAATTTCAGGTTGGAACCGAATGTTTGTCGACCGCAGGACCATAAATGCACTACGTTAGTGGGTGCTTGGGACACCAAGCCAAACCATCAATGGGAGAAGTTAATAATGAAAAATACAAAAACGAGGCCAACGGCCCGGGGCGTCACTCGATTGTCCCGTATTGCACTGAGTTTGGGTTTTGCAAGTCTGACACTGTTGAGTTCAGCCAACCTGCACGCGCAGGAAGACGCCGATGCAGAAGCGAATCCCTATAATATAGAAGAGATCATTGTGACCGCGAACCGGCGGGAGCAAAGCATTCAAGATGTATCGGGTGTGGTCCAAAGTCTGTCTGCGGATGAGATTCGCAGCGCCGGTATTACGGAATTTCGCCAGCTACAGTTGGCGGTACCTGGCTTGAGCATTGCCAATCAGGAAGGCAATGTGGAACTGTTTATCCGTGGCGTTGGTTCGGCGAATAATACTGAGCTCGGTGATCCCGGTGCGGCACCGCACTTAAATGGCGTATACATTCCACGCCCTCGTGGACTGGGCGGTATGTTTTACGACCTAGAGCGCGTCGAAGTTAACAAAGGGCCGCAGGGCACATTGTATGGTCGAAATGCTCTGGCCGGCACTCTAAACATCATTACCAAAAAGCCAACCATCGGAGAGGCAGACGGTTATTTTCAGGCCGAAGTTGCCAGCCGTGGTGGCTACGGTGCCGAAGGTGCAACCAACGTTACTTTGTCGGACACGAGTGCGCTGCGTATTGCTGGGTATTATCAAGAGCGTGACTATGGGTTTAATAATGCCGGCACTCAATCACTGGATCCAGCTGGCCTGCAAGAAGACAAAGGCATTCGTCTCAGCTACCTAAATGAGTTGAGCGACACGGCGAGTTTGGAAATTGTCGCTGATTATGCTGAGGAAGCGGGTACCGGTTACCCTGGTACCAATATTAATTCCGCGGTTCGTGAAACGGGGTTGCGTCCTGGCGACCTGAATCTGCGCGATGTACGGTACCGTGGATTACAAGGCGAAATGGAAAATGAAATCGCCGGTATCCAAGCGGTATTCAGAAAGTCGTTTGATGGAATTGATCTGGAAGCCAATACGTCGTTCCGTACCGTGGATTTTTATCAACGAAATGCCGCATCGGACGGCATCGCCTACGACGGTGTCGGAGCGCTCGATGAGGATAACTTCAGCGGTCAGTTCTGGGCAGCAACATCCGAAGCGTTGGTTGCGGAGTTACGCTTAAGTTCGAATACCGACAACCGACTGCAATGGACTACGGGTGTGTTTGGCTTCAGTGAAGATCAGGAAGTTGGATTTTTCTCGCTGGCAGATAAAGGCTATTGCTGTTATTCGGGTACCGAATTTACTATGCCGGACGTTGATGGTGATGCGTTTGCGATCTACGGTGACATTACCTTCGATTTCTCGGATCGATTCCGAGGTATGGCTGGTTTGCGTTACACCGATGAGTCGAAATCTCGTTATGGTATCGGTGGCAACTGGGCATTGACCTTGGGTGGACGCGATTTTGCGTGCTGTGTGGCAACACGATTGGGTACAGAAGGCTTTGTGCCAGCCTTATTGGATCGTCCTAACTTCGATGTATCTGGTTTAGATACCCCGCAGGCCCAAGCGCAATTTTTGTTGGAGGGCATCATCACACCGGGCGCACGTGACACCTTGGTTCAGCAGATTTCTGCGGTGGCAAATGGTGCCCCCAATGGCGAGTGCTTTGTGCGGCCAGATATCGACAACGGGTTTGTGACTTGCCCAGACGATGGCTTTTTCACTTACACCAATCTGACAATCCCAGCGCAGCAGCAAGGAGAGTCTGAAGCAGATTACGCCGACTTCCGACTTGGGTTTGAGTACGACGTGTCTGACGCACACATGGTGTACGCCAAAGTGTCTTCAGGTCACAAAGCCGGTGGATTCAATGACAGCTTTGAAGGCTTTTTACCAGAAGTGTTCGAGCCCGAAGACATCGTGGTATACGAAGTCGGATCGCGACTCGATTACGAGGCGTTCGGTGGTCCTGCGGTGTTTAATGCGACCGCTTTCTATTACGACTACTCCAACCAGGTATTTCAGGACCTGACTTGCATCAACTTTGATGTGCGTGAGCAAGAGTGTAATGGTTTTGCATTGGTGAACCGTAACGTCGGCGCCTCTGAGCTGTATGGCCTAGAGCTTGAAAGTCGGTTTAATTTTGAGAACAACCTGTCACTCGATGTTTTTGCAACATTCCTGAACAGTGAAATTACCGAAGGTGTGGTCGCAGATGTGCGTGAACAGGATTTTGGTAATGGCGGCATTACGCCATTGATTGACCTGACTGGTAATAAGCTGCCCTTGCAATCTGATTTCTCAGCAACGGTTCGCCTGGCGCAGGTTCTGGAGTTAGGCGGTGGTTCGTTCGATTGGCAGATCCTCGCTAGTTATCGATCGGACTACTTCCTGAGCCAGTTCAACGAGCGCGATATCGTTCTGTTGAGCGGTGACCGCTTATCAGCACTCGAAGTTGGACACCCAGAGAAGCAGGAAGGCTTCGCGACCGTTAACGTTGGTTTTGGATATACCTTTGCCGATGGTCGTTATCGAATTGAGGCCTATGGTCAAAACATTACGGATGAAGTCGCATCGCAAAAAGCGATTGTTGGCAACACGACTAATGTGCGCTTCCTGAATGATGCGCGTACCTATGGGCTCAGAGCGATCGCAATCTTCTAAGTCTGATATCTCCGTCGTTCGTTGCACCATCGAGGTTTTTCCCCTCTCTTTCTCGATGGTGCAGCGATCGATTTTCAAACTCTCGACATGGATCGTTGTTCGTCCGATCCGACATGCCCGTTAGCACAGTGTGCATAGGGTCCGGTTAGTAAGTTAGTGCCATATGAATTTTAAAACTCTTTTACTCAGTCTATTGGTCGCGTTGGGCGTCTTGGTCTTGCTGTTAGGTAAACACAATCGATCTAGCAAGGAAAACGTGGTCGATTCGCCCAGCGTCGTCGGTCAAAGTGAGTTCGATATACAAGTCTGGCCGGCACGGGCAATGAGTCCGCGTCGTGACCCGGCCATCGAAGCACGCATCGACGCCTTGTTATCCAAAATGAGTGTGGCGGAAAAAGTTGGGCAGATTATTCAACCTGAATTGAAGTATGTGACGCCTGAGGACGTGAAAAACTATCACTTAGGCTCGATTTTACATGGTGGTGGCACAACACCGAATAATGATAAATACGCATCATTGCAGGATTGGGTCAGTACCGCAGAGGGGTTCTATGCCGCGTCAATGGATGAATCAGACGGCAAGGCGGCGATTCCATTAATCTGGGGAACCGATGCCGTACATGGAAATAACAATGTCTATGGCGCAACGATCTTCCCGCACAACATTGGTTTGGGTGCGGCGAACGATCAGTCGCTGATGTATCGTATCGGCCAGGCGACGGCGCGCGAAGTGGCGGCCACGGGCGTAAACTGGACCTTCGGCCCGACAGTTGCGGTGGTACGTGATGTGCGTTGGGGACGCACCTATGAGTCATACTCTGAGAATCCAGATTTAGTGAGTCGCTATGCGCGTGAAATGGTGCGTGGGATTCAAGGCGAGTTTAAGAACTCGATGCGCGTCGGTCCGAATCATATTGTATCTACAGCCAAGCATTTTCTGGGGGACGGTGGCACCTCGATGGGGGTCGATCGAGGTGATACCGTCGCAAGTGAATGGGAGTTGCGACAAGTGCATGGCGCTGGTTATATCGCTGCCCTGGATGCTGATGTATTGACCACTATGGCGTCCTTCAATTCTTGGAATGGTGACAAACTACACGGGCATCGTTATTTGCTCACCGATGTACTTAAGCAGCGCATGGGCTTTCAGGGATTCGTGGTGGGCGATTGGAACGGGCACCAACAGGTTCCAGGCTGCCACGTGTCTCGCTGTCCTGCCGCGATTAATGCCGGTTTGGACATGTTTATGGTGCCGCAGCATTGGAAAGCCCTGTACGAAAATACGCTGGAAGATGTAGAACAGGGGCACATATCTTCCGAGCGACTGGACGATGCCGTTCGACGCATACTGCGCGTCAAATTCATTGCTGGCTTGTTTGATGCGGGTCCAGTGGCGCAACGGCCATTGGTAGGTGACGCTGAGTTAATCGGTCATCCGGAACATCGTGCCTTGGCGAGAGAGGCAGTGAGAAAATCGCTCGTCATGCTCAAAAACAATAACGGCGTGTTGCCGGTTAAGTCGGGCAGCCGAGTGCTCATTGCCGGAGACGCAGCTAATAATATCGCCAAGCAAAGCGGTGGTTGGAGTTTGACCTGGCAAGGCACCGGGAATCAAAACAGTGACTTCCCAGGCGCGACGAGTATCTTGGCTGGATTGCAGTCAGTGATCGAGCACACGGGTGGAGAGACCCATTACGCGGCGGATGGGCAATGGCAGGCAAGTGATTTCGGTGAAGCCGGGCGTCCCGACCTGGCAATCGTGGTGTTCGGAGAAGAACCTTACGCGGAGTGGCATGGCGACCTGATTAATATCGAATATCAGTATGCCGATAAACGTGATTTGCGACTGTTGCAAGCACTGCAAGCGCAAGGCATTCCGGTGGTTTCGGTCTTCATTACTGGCCGCCCTTTGTGGATCAATAAAGAGCTCAACGCATCTGACGCTTTTGTGGTTGCGTGGTTGCCAGGTACTGAAGGCGCAGGTATCGCCGACGTATTGATAGCTGATTCCGATGACCATGCGCCGTACGATTTTCAAGGTCGATTGTCATTCAGCTGGCCGAAATACGTTAGCCAGGCACGCCTGAACTTTGATGAAGACGGCTACGATCCATTGTTCCCCTTGGGGTATGGCTTAGATTATGCGTCCGATGCCGAACTACTCGGTCAATTGGATGAGAGTACAGCACGCCAACCGGACGCCAAGTTGGATGAATTATGGGGCTTCGTATCGCGAGCCAATGCGCCATGGTCGATTATGGTTCAGGATGCCGATTCAGAGTCGATACCCATGCAGGGTAATACGGTGTCGACCTCGACTCAGGCCTTAGTCGTGCAGTCAATCGACAAGGTGGCTCAAGAGGACGCCAGGCGCCTCATCTGGTCGGGCAGTGGCCGAGCGACCTTTGCCTTGAGCACTGCGACCCCGCAAGATTTGACTGCATACCACCGCCATGCTGCTGTGTTGACCCTGTCAGCGCAGCTTAACGGGGCATCGTCGGCGAATCTGTCAGTGTCGGCGCTTTGTGATGATAAGTCATGTATTGAATTGCCTGGTGTTGCTGCTGCGCTTAAAGAACTCAGACCGGGTGAGTGGCAGGACGTTGTGGTTCAGAGTAATTGTTTTGCCGCCAGAGAGTCGAATTTTGCCGGCGTACAGCGCCTGTTGAGTATCCAGAGTAATGGTACGTTGGATTTGTCATTAGCGGATATCAAACTGGTTCCTCAGGTTAATCTGACGCAGAATACAAACGCGCACATCGTGTCGTGTGATAACTAGAGGACGAATCGCGACCGTCGTTTTTCACTCATTCTGACTTGATTGATGCGCCCGGTCTGCGCAGATTAGATAGCCAGACTGAGTGGAGCGCATCAAGGTTGAGCTTTTCCGCCACGTAGCTTGCGCTGCTCTCAATTGACACTATGAGGGAGGCGAGCACTGCGTACACGAGACAATTACCAGACTGAGCTGAGACATCGGCAGCGCATGGAAGCCGCGGTGTCCTATGTGCTGCAGTCGCTCGACGAGTCCCTCACGCTGGAGCAAGTGGCTGCCCGCGGGTTTTATTCTCCGGTGCATTTTCAGGCTTTGTTCGCTGAATATATGGGCGAGACCTTTGCTGAGTATCTCTTGCGGAACCGCTTGTTTCTGGCTGCCAAGCGTCTGGTGGGGACTCACGCAAGCTTACCCGAAATCGCTGCATTGTCTGGGTTTTCCAATCAGGCGAATTTTTCACGTGCATTCGGCCAGTGGTTTGGTTTGTCACCGGCTCGATTTCGCCATGATTTCTTTGGTTCACCTGTGCCCGTCATACGGCGGCGTGGACGTAGTCGCCGTTCTCATGTAGAGCCTGAATTGGAACAGTTTGCCGCCAAGACTTTTCTGACGTGTGCTGCACAAGGGTATATGTCCTCGCGCTTCGAACATACCTTGTGGGACGCCATGGCGCGACTGTGTCATACGGTGTCTCGGCTGTCGGAGCAGGTGCGCTTTGCTGCTGAACCCATGTATCTGACCGGGGGCGTACTGGACCTCACGCAACTCGATCAGGGTGTAAAATTAGCTGCCATTGAGGTGCTGTCCGGCACGGTTCCCGAGTTGACTGGTTGCACCACCGTTGAGTTCAGTGGTGGTTGGTATGCCACGTTTGTGCATCAAGGTGTGTTGCCAGAGCAAACTCTAAATATTGCGCTATTCGACTGGTTACCAGCCAGCGAGTATTGTCTTGATCCAGATCGGCCCGTGGTCATGAGAGCTCAGCAGCTGAGCATGTCGGATCTGCTACCCGCATTGGCGTCGCGGGTACTGCGAGATTCCCAATGTGTATTAAGTGACGGTCTCGGCTTAAGTGCGCGTCGACTAGGTGAGTTTGAAGTAAAACTCAGTGTGCCGGTGATGTTGCGATAGACGATGGTAATGAAGAAGGAAGCGCGCCTCCTGCACGCTTCCCCAGGCTTCGGTTTGTATTAATTATTTGCTGCAATGTTTTCGGCGCGTTCCCACATGACCACAAAACGCTCGGCAGAGCTATCAAGATGATCAATGTACTGTTGTGGCACACCAATATTGTGTAAATCCTGCACCAGCTGAGGCAACAAGCCGACGTGTGCGAGGCCTTTACGTTGGATATCTTGTGTGGCCGGGTCATTGTCGGGGTAGCAGCGTGGTCTCATCTGCGTGATAAAGCCGTTGAGATCCGCGCCCAGACCAAGGCTCAAGCCTTGATCCACACCGGCCATTAGTGATTGTGCGAATGATCGGATGGAGCCGTCGCAATAGTTGCCGACACTGGTGTTATAGGTGGTCGCTGCTTCAAGTCCGGTGCGTAAACCAACCATGCCGCCGGTTGCATTAATCAGGTTGATTTCGTCGGGTTTGATGTACTTTTCGTTGCGTTGATCTTTGCTGCCATCGATTGAGTTAAACAAATGCGCATGCGAGTAAAACATTGGGTAATTACTGTTTTGATTCATGATCGTATGAATCTGCTTGAGCGACTTGCGCGACACATGTGCCACGTCCACCAGCATGCCACGGTCGATCATCGCATTGACCAGCGTTGCGCCATCGGCAGTCAGACCTTGCGTGTTTAGATGGGTGTCGCCGTCACAGTCGTTACCACAACTGACATCGTTGATTGGGCTCATTTCGCCTTTGACTACTTCAACCAGGTTCACGGTTTGGACCAATTTAGGAATTGGTGCCGCTCCCGAGAAGCGGTTATTGTGATGATGAACCAGTTGTACTGAGCGAACACCTTTTGCATAAAGTTGATCCAGCTGTGTGGTGATGTTGCCGTTTGGAAACAGCTTGCTGACCTCTACCGCAACCACCAGTGCGAGTTTGTTCTGTGAAGCTAGGCTTCGCGCTTCAGCCGGGGATCGCGCGATTCCGACCCAGCTTGAGTGGTTTGCGACGAATTGATTAAGCTTGTCTAGCTGACGGTGTACTGAGGCCATTTCGTCACAGTCATAGCGCCGCTTGGATGAAGGTGTGTTGCGACATAAAAAGTTAGACTCTGCGAGTGAGACCACCATAATTTTCATGCCACCGTCGAAGGCCTGCTTTAAGTGACCGTGCCACATTTGTTGATGCGCTAGACCATCATGGCGTGGCCAGTGTTCAAAATGGGGGCGTGGACAGGTGCCTGGAATGGTAACTCCGAACACCTTTTTACATTTGCGTCGGTCATAGCCGCGACGCTTGCCTAAGTGGATGCCGGTATCCGTGGCAATAAACTCTGCCACACCTGGCAGGTTGGCGATGGCACCGTGACTTTGCGCTGGGTTGCCGTCACAGCGTCGCAGTGCCCAGTCGATGGAACCTTCAACCGTACCCCAGTACCAACTGCCACCAAAGGTATGTTCAGCCATCAAGTGCGAATGCAGATCCACAAAGCCGTCAATTGTTTGTGCGTGCGCGCGGGAAGTGGCCGCCAATAAGGTGACTGCCAAAAGTAACGCGGTGGTGATCGTCGACCACCGAGGCGAAGTAAATTTTCGTGCTGTTGTCATGGTTCCTCCTGTGTGGAATGGGTGAGTAGGGTTATTGTTTCTATCGTGATTTTTGGTTCGTCGTTTAGCGATATTGCGAATCGAGGTCGTCCGAGGCTATCGCCGAGATAGAGCATATTGGCGTGTTCGTCATACCCGAGGCCGTGAATGGTTTCGGTGGGCAAGGTGAACAGCGCAGTGTCCGTATGTGTGTTCGCTTGAAGATCGACGGCGCGGCGTTGCACAGTGCCTTCTGAAATCATGAACAAGGTATGACCAAAAGAAGAGTCTATCTCCAAGTCATATGGGTCCTCGAAATTGGTGGGAATCACGCGGATGTCCGATCCATCGCTATTTGCTGTTTTGAATGTCTCGTCACCAGCGCTGGTCCAAATCAGACGCCGGGAAGTTGGGTCTACGCCAAATGCGTAGGGTTGGTTGAGTTGAGAAAGGAATTCTTCATCAGCATAAACTGGCACATCTGACGTATTGGTTGGGAGGTGTCTTTTGTGCTCAGTCTGAATAGGCTGTTCTATCGCAGAATCACTATTTATCGCCGCGTGATCAGCTGGTACCACTGGATTACTTTCTTCGCCAGGGTTTGAGCGCAGCCAAGATATCGCGATCAGGGAACAAATCAGCAGGATGGTGATAAGACTAGTGCGCATTACCCATTTCTGACGTCGACGCCTGTTGGAATTAATACAAGCCTTGTTTTCTTCAACATACTTTCTCCTTTGTTCTAAGGTTAGTGGTGCTCAGCTACCGATCACAACTGCATGTCCGCGATCAGAAAACTATAGCAGCCGAAACAAAGATAGATTTTTCATTTTTAATGAATTTGGTGAGTTACTATCACCAGTTCTGACCATCAATCGAATAACCGTATTGGGGAGACATATAAGTCATGAACGACGCACTCTCACATCTAAAAGTTCTTGATTTGTCACGGGTTTTAGCAGGACCTTGGGCTGGCCAGACGCTGGCAGACATGGGCGCAGATGTGATTAAGGTAGAGCAGCCTGATGTCGGTGACGATACGCGACGTTGGGGGCCACCCAATATCGGTGGTTCAGAGACTGAGAGTGCGTATTTTCTGTGTGCTAACCGCGGTAAGCGATCGGTCTGCATTGACATCAAATCGGCGGGCGGCCAAGCGCAGCTACATCGCTTGATTCAGGAATCCGATGTGCTGATCGAGAACTTTAAGTCCGGCCAATTGGCTGAGTATCAATTGGATTATGCGAGCGTCAGCGCGCTGAATCCGAAACTTGTGTATTGCTCGATCACGGGTTTTGGTCAGACAGGTCCGTACGCGCATCGCCCCGGCTACGACTTTTTAATTCAGGGCATGAGCGGCTTGATGAGTGTGACCGGGTCGCTTGATGGTGAGCCGCAAAAGGTTGGTGTGGCGGTCACGGATATTATGACGGGTTTATACGCCACAATTGGCATCCTTGCCGCGCTGGCCGAGCGAGAGCGATCTGGGTTAGGTCAGCACATTGATATGTCGCTGATGGATGTTGCGGTCTCGGCCATGGCCAATCAAGCCAGTAATTACCTGGTTGGTAAGATGGTACCGAAACCCATGGGTAATGCGCATCCTAACATCGTGCCGTATCAGAGTTTCGCCACTCAAGACGGACATTGTATTGTGGCGGTGGGCAACGATACGCAATTTGCTAAGCTGTGTGAGGCGATTGGTTGGCCAACCCTAGCTGAAAATCCTAAGTTTGCTACTAACCGACAACGGGTGGCGAATCGTGGTGCTTTAGTCACAATTATCGCAGAAGCCATGGCGACTCGTGACACGGCGGACTGGCGACGATTGTTCGATGAGCTGGGCGTTCCAAGCGCCCCTATCAATGACATGGCGGCAGTGTTCAACGATCCTCAGGTGAACGCGCGCGATATGGTTGTCAGTATGCCGCATCCGCAATGCAGCGAACTAAAGTTGGTCGCCAATCCCATCAAATTTTCGCGCACACCAATACGCTATCACCGACCGCCGCCTTTGTTAGGGCAGCATACCTCAGAGATTTTGGGCGAATCTGTCGACTAGTCTCGCTATGGTGGAGTGGCGGCGAATTGCCAAGGATTGACACACTCGCTTGTTCGCTGGTCTCAGCGACATCAATCTACATTTCCTCAATTATTAGATTCTAGACATTAGACAACGTTGTCTCGATCGTGTAGGATTCGGACAACGTTGTCATTTCGTCGACCAGTCAATGGTGATTCCTGGTCGAGTTCGCCATGCTGCTTTAACCGCCTTCCTACTCTTTAGTGGTGGGGCAGCATATTTACTCATGTAGCCGATAACCCCACAAGCAGCTCGGCTATTTAATGGAGGATTAGTAGATGTACAAGTTAGTTAAATCGTTAACCATTGCGACTGCCGGCATATTCTCGGCCAGTGCGCATGCTGTTGACTGTAGTTCACTGAGTAGTTGGAGCGCGTCCCAGGTGTACACCGGTGGCGATACAGTGCAAGCCAGCGGCAGCGCGTATAGTGCAAACTGGTGGACACAGGGTAATGACCCGGTAACCAACAGTGGTCCCAGTGGTTCGGGCCAACCCTGGAAACCATTGGGTGCCTGCGGTGCAGGTGGCAATAATCAAAGCCCGGTTGCCAATGCCAACGGGCCTTACTCAGGCACGGTAGGCAGTAACGTCGCCTTCAGCAGCGCTGGTTCGAGCGACTCGGATGGCCAGATCGTATCTTATTCCTGGGATTTTGGTGATGGCGCATCGTCCACTGCGGCGAGTCCTGCACACGTGTACTCCAGCGCTGGAAACTATACGGTTGCACTCACGGTGACGGACGATGACGGCGCCAGCACCAGTGCCTCGACGTCGGCGACCATATCCGGTGGCACGACGGGCGGATGTAATGGGTTGCCTGCGTATTCAGCTGGTCAGAGCTATTCTGCTGGTCAGCATGTGAGTAACGTCGGCAAAGAATTTGTGTGCAATATTGCGGGCTGGTGTTCTTCATCTGCGGCCTGGGCTTACGAGCCGGGCGTTGGTGCACACTGGCAAGATGCCTGGTCTGAAGTAGGTAACTGCAGCGGTAATGCAGCCCCAAGTGCGGATGTTAATGGACCCTATTCTGGAAGTGCTGGTTCTGCAATCAGTTTCAGTAGTGCAGGTTCGGTTGATCCGGACGGTCAGATCGTCAGTTATAGCTGGAGTTTTGGTGACGGCGGCAGCGCGACAGGTGCTAATCCGACGCACACCTATGCGAATGCAGGTAGCTACACGGTCACATTAACCGTGACCGACAACGACGGTGCAACGGGGAGCAATTCAACCACCGCGACGATTTCGTCGGTTGGCGGCAATTTGGATCCTGTTGCCGATGCGAATGGACCATATAGCGGTTTGGTTGGAACCGGTGTTGCATTTAGTAGTGCTGGCTCGCAAGACGCTGATGGCAGCATTGTGAGCTACGCCTGGGATTTTGGTGATGGTGCAAGTTCAAGCACCGCTAACCCAACCCATGCTTACTCGTCTGCTGGAAGCTACACGGTGAGTCTCACGGTAACGGATGACGATGGTGCAACGAACACCAGCACCACCAGCGCGACGATCACTACTACCAACCCGCCGACCGGAAATAAAAAAGTCGTTGGCTACTTTACTGAGTGGGGCGTGTATGGACGCAATTACCACATCAAAGATCTGGTCACGAGCGGTTCCGCTGAGAAGTTGACACACATTGTCTACGCATTCGGTAACGTACAGAACGGTGAATGTAAAATCGGAGATTCCTATGCGGCGTACGATAAGTACTACGATGCTGCTTCGAGCGTAGATGGCACAAGCGATACCTGGGATACGGGTGCACTGCGTGGCAACTTCAATCAGATTCGTAAACTCAAAGCACTGTATCCACACATCAAAGTGGTCTGGTCGTTTGGTGGCTGGACATGGTCGGGTGGTTTTGGCCAGGCTGCGGCTAACGCGCAGGCGTTTGCAAACTCTTGCTATGACCTCGTGAACGATAGTCGTTGGGCAGATGTGTTTGATGGAATTGATATTGACTGGGAGTACCCAAATGCTTGTGGCTTATCGTGTGATTCGAGTGGCCCAGCAGCGTATCCAACCTTGATGGGGGCCTTACGTGCTCGTTTTGGTAACCAATTAGTCACGTCAGCAATCGGTGCAGGAAGTGCTAAGCTGAACGCTGCCGACTATGGCTCTGCGGCACAGTACCTAGACTTCTACATGCTGATGACCTATGACTTCTTTGGTGCATTCGACGCGGATGGGCCAACGGCACCGCACTCGCCATTAACAGCCTACCCTGGCATTCCGATTGCTGATTTTCATTCGGATAATGGTGTGCAGCTGCTTAAGAGTTTCGGTGTGCCGTCAGAAAAAATCCTCCTCGGAATTGGCTTTTATGGCCGAGGTTGGACTGGTGTATCACAAAGTGCACCGGGTGGTGCGGCCAGTGGTGCCGCGCAAGGTACGTATGAGGCAGGTATCGAAGACTACAAAGTTCTGAAAAACTCGTGTCCTGCAACCGGAGTCGTGGCCGGAACTGCGTACGCATATTGTGGTAACAATTGGTGGAGCTACGATACGCCCGCTACTATCCAAGGAAAAATGAATTACGCAAACCAGCAAGGTCTCGGTGGTGCGTTCTTCTGGGAGTTTAGTGGTGATACGGCTAATGGAGAGCTGATCCAAGCTATTTCAGACGGCCTATAGACTGAAAGCTCTGTCTTGAGGTCACAGCTGCCGGGTGTGCACTTTCACCCGGCAGCATTCTTTTCAACTCACATTCTGATCGTCGGTCGACGAGTGAGGTAATTATGACTTTCCTACGTTTTTGCGCTGCCGTGTATTGCGGCGCGTACTTATTTCTTCCTGCCTCGGCGTTCGCGGTCGATTGCAGTACTCTTTCTTCCTGGACCAGCAGTGCGGTGTATGTTGGTAACGATCAAGTCCAACACGCGGGATCTGCGTATCGTGCAAAATGGTGGACGCAAAATCAAAATCCGATCAACCACTCACAGCAATGGGATGTCTGGGCGGTGCTCGGAACCTGTGGTGATACGCCGACGAATCAGGCACCTACTGCTCAAATCAATGGTCCCTATCAAGCGCTCATTGGAAATGCTGTGAGTTTTAGTAGTGTCGGTTCAGCTGACACGGATGGCAGCATCACTGGCTTCCAGTGGCAGTTCGGTGATGGGGCTTCAAGCTCAATGGCAAATCCACAGCATACCTATAATGCTGCTGGGACTTATACTGTTACGCTGACTGTGACGGATAATCAAGGGGCGAGCAGTGTGGCTTCAACCTCAGCACTGATTAGCGACGACACAGGTGGTGAGCCTGGAAGCTGTGATGGGGTTGCGGCCTATGTGGCTGGTGCCAGTTATGCCGCCGGTGATGTGGTATCCAATACCGGTAAGCGATTCGAGTGTTTAGTTGCCGGTTGGTGCTCTTCATCAGCGGCGTGGGCCTATGAACCCGGTGTCGGCGCACATTGGGGCGATGCTTGGGCTGAGCTGGGTGACTGTCAAACCGGCGGTGGCAATCAGTCGCCAGTCGCTGAGATCAATGGGCCGTACTACGGCCAAGTCAATCAAAGTGTGAACTTTAGCTCAGGAGGTAGTAACGATGCAGACGGCACTATTGCCAGCTACAGTTGGAGCTTCGGCGATGGCACGCAATCGAATCAAGCTTCGCCGCCACACAGTTACACTAACACTGGTACCTATACGGTGACCTTGACCGTCACCGACAATGACGGCGCTGCGACCACGGTCTCAACGGTGGCTAATATCAATGACGGTGGCTCAACTGGTGGTCCATTGGCGCACCGGGTATTGGTGGGCTATTGGCACAACTTCGTGAATCAGGCCGGCTACCTTCCGATTGGGTCAGTCAGTGATGACTGGGACATTGTGAACCTATCATTTGCTGAAAATAAACTCGGCGGTCAGCCGGGTGAAGTAGCCTTCGCACCAGCCGAAGAAAGTGAAGCAGCGTTTATTGCAGGCGTACAGATGTTGCAGGCACGCGGGCAAAAAGTGCTTATCTCATTAGGTGGAGCGAATGCACATATCACACTTGATAACGTGACAGAACGAGACAATTTTGTTCGTACCATGGGTGATATTATCGCGCGCTATGGCTTGGATGGCATGGACATCGACCTCGAAGGTGGCTCGTTAAACATGAACCCAGGCGATACCGTGGCGAACCCGCAAACCCCGGCGATCGTGAATCTCATTGAAGCGACACGCCAGTTAAAGGCACGTTTTGGTCCTAATTTTATTCTCACTATGGCGCCTGAAACGGCGTATGTGCAGGGTGGTTATGCGAACTTTGGTGGGATCTGGGGCGCTTATTTACCGCTGATTCACGCGCTCCGCAACGATCTAAATTTGCTGCATGTGCAGCACTACAATACCGGCTCTATTTTGGCGACTGATGATGTTGCATACAATGCGGGAACGGCTGATTTCCATGTCGCACTCTCAGACATGATGATCACTGGATTTCCGGCGGGGCGCGATGCCAACAATTTTTTCCCAGGCTTGCGTGCCGATCAAGTGGCAGTTGGATTGCCCGCCACTCCTGGTGCGGCTTCCTCAGGATTAACCTCGAGTGGTGTGGTGCATGCGGCGTTGGATTGTTTAATTAAGCGAACCAGCTGTGGGGCGTATGTGCCAGCGCAGGCGCACCCAGACTTTCGAGGTCTGATGACGTGGTCAATTACGTGGGACGCCTACGGTGGTGGTAGTTTTTCGACTCCACATCGTGCTTATTTGGACGCAAATCCCTAATTGAGGGTTTTCAGCTTGCCCACTGCGACCTTCTAAGGTTGCAGTGGGCTTTTCTTGTTTAGGTTGGTCCTGACCGATCTTTGTCGGCAAAAAAACGACATTCTTTGACAGTTTTATGACAACGTTGACAAAAAACACGTGTTTTTCTCATCGCAAGATTGACAACGTTGTCTTATGTTTGTACTTTGTTCCCACTAGGTGAGAACCCAGTGCTCATTTGGCGAATAATAATGTAAAAAATTCAGATACGAGTTTGTGACAAGTTACCGTTTCGGTAGGAGATGAGAATGTCCAAAAAGTTCAATAAAATGCCACTCAAGGCCAAGCTAAAGCGAATTAGCGATCCGGCTTTGTATGGCGCGGTTGGTACCCTTGCAGCGGCAATGCTTGCGCCTGCAAACATTGTGTATGCGCAGGACGCGCAAGCGAACGCAGAAATTGAAGAAGTCGTAGTCTACGGCACGCGTGGCGCATTACGTAAAGCACTGGAAGTAAAACGTGCAGCAAACTCGGTAGTGGATGCAATCTCCGCGGAAGATATCGGCAAATTCCCAGACAAAAACTTGGCAGAAGCTTTACAGCGCGTACCAGGTGTGACGATCAACCGTGGTTTCGTCGGTGAAGGTAATGAAGTGTCCATTCGAGGTGTTAACCCAGAGTTGACGCACACCATGATGAACGGCCAGTTCGTAGCGTCTACCGAATGGTTCTCTCTAGGTGCGAACAACCGTAGCTTTAACATGGATTTGTTGCCATCTGAGTTGGTGTCGAGCATTGAAGTGCATAAGTCTCCAACCGCGTCTCTGGATGAAGGTGGTGTCGGTGGTACAGTGATCGTTAACACTCGACGTCCCTTGGAAGCAACCGATGCGTTGACAGTATTTGCATCGCTTGAAACCAATACTAATAGCCTCGCTGACAGCGATGACACAGGTGTTGGTGCAACTGGCTATGTCAGCTGGAAAAATGACGACAGCACTTTTGGTGTGTCGGGTATGGTGCACAGCAATGAAATTGTAGGCCGTGCAGACAAAGCAGAGAACTACTGGGAAGAATCCTGGTCTGCAATCGGTTTGGCGGAATTCCGTCAGAATCGTGAGCGCCAAACGGTTGATCTAACTTTGGAGTACGCGCCGACTGACGAGCAGTCGTACACACTTGAGTACTTGAAGACTGAAATCGATGCGCAAAACATCAACCAAAACTTCTTAGTCATCAATGCTAGCGACGTCACACCTTCAACCTCACGCGTTGCACCATCGGCTGCATGCTGTGGCCGTGCAGAAGTACTGCCACTGGCGGGCACCGTTAATGCAGCAGCGAATCTGGCGCAGGATGCGAACGCACGTATGCCGGTGATGGAAAGTGACGTATTGCACTTTACCGGTGAGTACGAAGGCGATGGTTGGACCCTTAGCTATGAGCTGGGTAAAACCACGGCCGAAGGCGGCAACGGCGGCAACGCGAACGCGTTGATTGGCCTGGGTGCGTTTGATGCTACGTCTGGTGTGACAGTTGACTTCAACGCCGACCTGCCACAGCAGATCATTGCTAATATCAATGGCACGTCGGTCGCGAATGCATCCGGCAGCAGTGTGTTGAGCATGGCGCTAGCAGAGACTGTGCTGGAAGACGAAGAAACCTACTATCAGGCTGACGTAGATTTTGACGTCGACTGGGGTTTGATTAACTCAGTCGAAGTCGGTGTGAAACTACGTGACCACGCACAAGAGCAAAACCAGTACAACTCCACTGTGACCCTGCCAGAAGGCGCCACGGTTGCTAGTCTGGGTATTGGCGACGGAACCTTGAACGTAGACGGTGAAGTCTGTGGTGGTAACGCGTGTAATTACGTGCGCATTGACAGCGGTGCGCTGCATGGTGCTGCGACCAGTTTGGCCGGCGCGCCACAACGCGTGGACAACGCATTTGGTCGAATCGAAGAGGACATCACTGCGTTCTATGCACAAGCTAATTTCGAAGGTGACAGCTACCGCGGTAACTTTGGCGCGCGTTATGTGCAAACGGATGTGACTGGTACATCAGCATTCAACGTGGTTGAGTCGGATTATTCCGAATTGTTGCCAAGCTTCAACATTGCGTTTGATCTGTCGGACGACTTGTTACTGCGTGGCTCGATGGCACGCGTTATGTCACGTGCGGGCTACAGCAGCTTGAATCCTGCATTTGGTGCGATCGCCAACATCCAACAAACCGCAACCCAGGGTAACTCTGCGATTGAACCATTTATCGCGGATCAGGCTGACATCGGTTTGGAATGGTACTTCGGCGAGGGTTCATTGTTGTCTGGCTCGATTTTCCACAAAGATATCAAGTCCTTCATCACCACCACATCGGAAGTACGCACCTTAACTCTGCCTGGTGAACCGCCATTGCCATACCGCACGACGATCCCTGTCCAGGGTAAAGGCGGCGATCTAACCGGCTTTGAAGTGCAGTTCCAAAAAGAGTTCGAAAACGGCTTTGGTTTAATTGCGAACTACACGTACGTAGACGCCGAAGGCGAACTGGATGACGGCACTAAAGTGGACTTGCCGGGTACTTCTGAGAGCGCCTATAACCTGAGCGGTTACTACGAGAACGACAAAGTCTCAGTACGATTGGCTTACACCTATCGGGACTCCTTCTTGGCTGAAGGCACGGCTTTGGGTACAGCGCTGGATTCCTTCGACGATCAGTCGTTCGTGGATCTGTCTGCCACGTACCACATCACCGATAACCTGGACATTTCATTTGAAGGTGTGAACCTAACGGAAGAGGTCACCATCCAGAACTTTGGTTCAGGCTTGAACAGTCTGCGTGTTGCATCAGTGAATGGCGCACGCTACTTCGTCAAGCTGGCATATCGTTACTAGGCGACGATAGGCGATTAGAAGGGAGGGCTTTTGTCCCTCCCTTTTTTTTACAAGTCGGGTCTGAAATCGTGGTAATAATGTGCTTGTTTCAGGCCTGGTTCGCATGGACTCAGAGTGCAATGAGGTATACTAATCTGCATGAATGTGGATGAGCTCCGAATAGAGCAGGTTGTCATCGTTGGCGGTGGCACTGCTGGCTGGTTGACGGCCTGTACATTAGCGAAAAATCTTGCCTCAACACAACCGGGTGCTATCCAGGTTTGTGTTGTCGAATCACCGGATATTCCGACCATCGGCGTGGGCGAAGGCACTTGGCCGACCATGCGTCGTACCTTGGAGAATATCGGGTTGGATGAAACGGAGTTTATCCGAGAGTGTTCTGCGACATTTAAGCAGGGCAGCCAATTTATTAACTGGAAACAGAGTGCGAATACGGATCAACCGCATGCCTACTACAATCTTTTTAGTTCCATCTACAATCCCGCGGATTTCAATCTTGCGCCATATTGGGCGCTTGGTCACGCCGGGAGTGACATCACTTATGCCAACGCAGTGAGTGCTCAGGGTGTGGCCTGTGATCGCGGTCTTGCGCCCAAAAAGATCACCACGCGCAGCTATGATGCGGTGCAAAGTTATGCCTACCACCTCGATGCGGGTAAGTTTGCGGAACTGCTTAAGCGTCATGCGACTGAGAAGCTCGGGGTTCGGATGGTGGCCGCCAATGTGACGCAGGTTAACAGCGATGAAGATGGTTTTATCACCGACGTCGACACCAAAGAGCATGGCAAACTCAGCGGCCAACTATTTGTCGATTGCACCGGTTTTCGCAGTTTGTTGTTGGGCGATACCATGCAAATACCGTTTAAGGATGTAAATGACGTTTTACTGACGGATACCGCAATGGCGGTTCAGGTGCCTCACGCATCTAAAGACGCAGACATTGCTTGTGTGACTAAAGCAACCGCGCAGGAGGCTGGGTGGATTTGGGATATTGGCTTGCAAAATCGACTTGGCGTCGGTCATGTCTATTCGTCAGCGCACATCAGCGACGAGAAAGCCGAACAGCAATTGAGAACGTATTGCGATGATCTTAGTGGCGAATTAAGCGTCCGCAAGATCAAAATGCGGGTTGGTTATCGGGAGAAGTTTTGGCACAAAAATTGTGTCGCGATCGGTCTGTCGGCCGCATTTGTAGAGCCGCTCGAGGCGTCGGCGATTTTCTTGGTGGAAGCGGCGGGCAATATGTTGTCCGATTTATTTCCTCGAACTCGGCGCGCAATGGCCCATACCGAGAAAAAATTCAACAATTCTTTCCGTTTTCGATGGGATAAGACTATCGACTTTATAAAACTGCATTATTATCTGTCTTCTCGTCGGGATCCGTTCTGGCGAGAGAACAAGCAGTCCGAAACGGTCCCCGATAGTTTGTTGGAAAAGCTGGATGCCTGGTCTCAGCATCCGATCAGCAAATACGACTTTTCGGATACAAACGAGCCTTTCCCGCACGAGAGTTATCAATACATCTTGCACGGTATGGGGTTCGAGCAATCGTTGCAGTCAAGCGCACCAACATTTGCCCAAGTGGCGCAGGCCAAAATGTATTTCGCGAACGTGGTTAAAGCCACAGAGCATATATGCCGCGACTTGCCGTCGCATCGATCGTTGATTGACAAAGTATGCCAATACGGCTTTCAAAAGATTTAAAGAATAATTATGACATCACTCGTAGCATTAAATTCCGATGCCCATCGTAATCTTATGATCGATATTCAAGATCAGGTTGATGTGGCTAAAAAACATAACCTGTTACCTGTTTTTATGGTTGAATTCGTACCCAGTGCGGCGCAATGCCCAGTGGTCTTTGCCAAGAACCACGAGACTGGTCAAATTCGCCCCGTCATCATGACTGGTTTTAAGCCCGATGAAAATTTGTTTTGTGACGGCGATAAGTGGCTTGGTCGATATCTGCCGGCCAGCTTACGTCCCTCCCCGTTAATTGCGATGCCAGATAAGAACAATGACGAGAAGCTGGTGATCTGTGTGGATGAAAAATCGCCTATGGTTAGTACCGAGAAAGGTGAGCGGATTTTTGATGACGAAGGTAATCAGACTGAATTCTTAAAAGCACAAACGCAGTTGGCAGCCGAAATGCGTGCGCATGGTTTGCAAACTTTGGAATTGGTAGAAACCCTGGTTGAATTCGAGCTTCTAAAGACCAATCCGATCTCGGTAACACCAACCAATGCGCCACCGTTTAATGTCACCGGTCTGTATTTTGTTGACGAGAAAGCGCTGGGTGAGCTGTCGCCCGAGAAACTCGCGGAACTGCGCGACAAAGGGTATTTGCGTGCAATCTACGCCAGTCTGATGTCGTTGCACCGGCTGGACGATCTGATGCGTCGCCGCACCGATCAGGAAACCGAGGCAGCTTAGACTCAATGGTTAGCGATACGGTATGTCGATGAACTCTGTACGGCGAGTTTTGGTTGTTGGTGGTGGCACAGCGGGTTGGATTACTGCTGGCTTGCTAGCCAAGCGTTTCAACTGTGCACAAAACCCAGCCATTACCGTATCGCTGGTCGAGTCGCCCAATATCCCAATTATGGGAGTAGGCGAGGGTACCTGGCCAACCATTCGAACCACCTTGCAGGTACTCGGGATTGATGAGACTGAGTTTCTACGCCAGTGTGATGCCACATTTAAGCAAGGGTCTGAATTCGTTAACTGGGTGCACACACCAAAGCCGGGTGAACGTCATAGCTACTATCATCCCTTAAACGCGGTGTTTCATGCGGCCTACGATTTTAACCTCGCGCCGTACTGGATTCTTGGCGATGCTGGTGAACTGCCATACGATATGGCGACTGCCACGCAGGCCCAGATGTGCGCGCGCAATCTCGCGCCCAAGAAAATTACCTCGCCTGCTTATGCGGCCATACAAAACTATTCGTACCATCTGGATGCCAATAAGTTTGCGGCGTTTATGCATGCGCACTGTGTTTCCCAGTTAGGCGTTAAGTATTACTCTGCAGATGTGAATGAGGTCTTGCTGGACGAGCACGGCTACATCACGGCCGTGGACACTGCACAGGCGGGGCGTCTGGAAGCAGATCTGTTTGTGGATTGTTCCGGTGCCAAAGCCATTTTGCTCGGCGAAGCGCTGGGTGTTCCTTACCAAGGTATTTCAGACGTTATCTTTAATGACACGGCACTGGCCATGCGCGTGCCGTATCAAGACCCTGATGAG
>JAUHZM010000248.1 GCA_030426005.1 Gammaproteobacteria bacterium | reverse complement strand
AAGCGTTTTAACCAATTGCTGCCAGGCTCACGATTCATAAAATCGATGCTGCCGCCTGAATGTGTGATTTCGTAGGTGGCCATGGCCGCGTCGCCAACAAAGATGATTTTGTAGTCGCTGCCAAACTTTCTCAGTACATCGTGCGTTGGCGTGACCTCGTCGTAGCGTAGTTCACTGTTTTGCCACAGCCCGTCATAGATGAAATTATGAAAGTAGTAATACTCCATATGTTTGAACTCTACCCGGGCCGCGCTGAACAGTTCTTCGCAGGTGCGAACGTAGGGATCCATTGAGCCACCAACATCAAACAACAACAGCACTTTAACCGCGTTGTGACGTTCAGGCACCATTTTGATGTCCAGCAAGCCCGCATTGTGCGCGGTGGATCGAATTGTATCGTCGAGGTCTAGTTCGTCTTGGGCACCCGTGCGTGCAAACTTACGCAATCGACGCAGCGCCATCTTGATATTACGTGTGCCGAGTTCGATGCTGTCGTCCAAGTCTTTAAAGTCACGTCGATCCCAAACCTTAACAGCACTTCGGCCGCCACCTTGACCGCCAACACGGATACCTTCCGGGTTGTAACCGCTGTTGCCGAACGGCGAGGTGCCGCCGGTACCGATCCATTTGCTGCCGCCTTCATGCCGTTCTTTCTGCTCTTCTAAGCGCTTCTTAAAGGTCTCGATGAGTTCTTCTAAACCGCCCAGACTTTCGATCTGCGCTTTTTCTTCATCGCTTAGGTTTTTCAGAAATTCGCTGCGCAGCCAGTCTTCCGGGATCAGCGCTTCGATGAGATCGTCAATTTTCTCCAGTTCGGTAAAGTGTACCTTGAAGGCGCGATCAAACTTATCGAAATGCTTTTCGTCCTTCACCATGCAGGTGCGTGCCAGATAGTAAAACTGCTCCATGTCGGCGAACACAATTCGGTGCTCGAGGGCAGTGATTAAATCCGACAGTTCACGAACTGTCACCGGTAAGCCCTGGCGACGTAGCGTGTCAAAGAAGTTCAGCAGCATGGTGATTTCTGACGTAAGTTGCTGGTGTTATTGAGTGCGGGACTCGCGACGGTGCATAAAGGCAAGACGTTCTAGAAGTTGCACATCCTGCTCATTCTTTAGCAACGCACCATACAAAGGTGGAATCGCTTTGTGGTTGTCACGGTCTTTCAGAATGTCGTCTGGAATGTCGTCGGCCATCAACAGTTTGAGCCAGTCAATCAGTTCAGAGGTCGATGGTTTTTTCTTTAGACCGGGAATCGAGCGTACTTCAAAAAACACTTCCAGTGCTTCGGTGACCAGGTTCTTTTTTGCATTCGGATGGTGAACTTCAATGATCTTTTCCATCGTGGCACGGTCTGGAAAGTTAATGAAGTGGAAGAAGCAGCGGCGCAAGAATGCATCCGGCAGCTCTTTTTCGTTATTACTGGTAATGATGATAATCGGACGGTGCTTGGCCTTGATCACTTCACCGGTTTCGTAAACAAAAAATTCCATTTTGTCGATTTCAACCAACAAGTCGTTGGGGAACTCGATATCCGCTTTATCAATTTCGTCAATCAGCAGCACCACTTGCTCATCGCTTTCGAAGGCTTCCCAGAGCTTGCCTTTGTCGATGTAGTTTTTAATGTTTTTAACATCGGCGTCGCCCAGCTGCGAGTCACGCAAGCGAGATACCGCGTCGTACTCGTACAAACCTTGCTGCGCTTTGGTGGTGGACTTGATGTGCCATTGAATCAGTCGTTTGCCGAGCGATGCGGCAACTTCTTCGGCCAACATGGTTTTTCCGGTACCGGGTTCACCTTTAATCAAAAGCGGCTTCTGTAGAATGATGGCAGAATTAACCGCCAGGCTTAAGTCGTCAGTTGAGATATAGCTATCGCTGCCGTTGAATTGCATGTCGTACCTTCTGTGCTGCGTTTAGTGTCGTTTTCAATTGGGTTGACTGGCCGGCAAATCGTTTCAAATGGTCGGCATCGGCCAAAAACAGTGGCACAGTATAAAGTAATTTAGTGAGCAATTTGTATGGCAAGCACACCGAAACAGCTTGGATTAATGAGTAAGCAGACGCATGTCTTGAATCTGGTGGATGCCGATATCCGCTATACGCCGGAGTTCTACTCAACTGCGGTAGCGGATAATCTGTTTGCCGTATTATTGCGTGAGACGGATTGGCAGCAAGATACCGTGCGTGTGTTTGGTAAACAGCATCTTGCGCCGCGTCTCTCTCGCTGGGTCGGTGACGCAGGACTGCGTTATACGTATTCCGGTCTGACAATGGAAGCCGTTCCGTGGACGGATATCTTGTTGGCTATCAAAGGCGAGGTGGAGCAAGCGAGCGACACAAGCTTCAATTCCGTGCTATTAAACTACTACCGAGATGGTCGTGATTCGAATGGCTGGCATAGCGACGATGAACCTGAATTGGGCGATCAGCCGGAGATAGCGTCACTCAGTTTGGGCGCCGCGCGCGACTTCAAACTCCGTCACAAAGCAGACCATCAATTGAAATACACATTGTCTCTGGATAATGGCAGTCTCTTGCTCATGCGCGGATCAACCCAGGCGTGTTGGCAGCACCAAATTCCCAAACGAGCCAGCGCTGGCCCGCGAATTAATTTGACCTTTCGGTCCATCGTCAATCGCAGCTTTAACAAATAACCGTTGTTTTTCCTGCTTGTGAGCTGACCTTAGCGTTGGCTTGGCTATAATCGCGCACTGATGAAACCGGATTAAATATCTAGCACAATAAATATCAAACTATGGATTCTATTCTTAACGAACTGCAAAAATACTCCGATGTGATCGCCCAGCATGGCTGGACCTACGCGATTAAAATTATCACCGCACTGCTGATCTTCTGGGTCGGTAAACGCGTAGCGCGTGCGCTGACTAATCTCCTCATCAAAGGACTCGAGAAACAGGGCTTTGAACAGGAGTTGACCGGCTTCTTCGAGAGCTTGGTCTACTGGGCTTTGATTTTAGTCGTCGTTATCGCCGCATTGGGTCAGCTCGGGATCGAAACAGCGTCGTTTATCGCAGTGCTCGGTGCCGCTGGTTTGGCGGTCGGTCTGGCATTGCAGGGCTCATTGTCGAATTTCGCCGCCGGTGTGTTGATTATTATGTTACGGCCTTTTCGCGTTGGTGAAGTCGTGGACATTGCCGGTGAAATAGGCACCGTACAAAACATTAAGATTTTCACCACTGAGTTGCGTACCGGCGACAATAAGTGCGTGATCATTCCGAACTCCAGAGTATTGAATAGCAATATCATCAACTATTCTTCGACCGGCACTCGACGCGTCGATATGACCTTTGGAATCGGCTATGAAGCAGATATCGATCATGCGCGCTCGGTGATTAAATCAATTCTCGATGCGGATGATCGCGTACTGGAAGACCCTGCGCCCAAGATTGCGATTATGGAGCTGGCCGACAGCAGCGTGAACTTTGTGGTACGCCCCTGGGTGGCGACGGCTGACTATTGGTCGGTGTTAATGGATACGCAGGAGCAGGTCAAAAAACGCTTCGATGAAGAGGGGATTTCCATTCCTTTCCCGCAGCGAGTTGTCACCCTGGTCAAAGAAGACCAGGCTAACTAATTCACGCCGTTCGGCAAGCGCAGGATAACTGTTTATCCTGCGCTTTGTAGTACTTCTCGTAAGCGTGTCGCAAACCCCTGTAGATCGCGTACTCCGGATTTCTTCAACGCTGCACGATCCACCAATTCCGCATTGCTACCCTGCGCCAGGCTGATTGCGCGGTTCAAATAATCTCGTTGTGTATCGCACAGCCAGTCAGCTCGGTCTAACTGCTGGAGTAGGGCGGCACTCTGTTGCGCTGGGAAGAGGTTGCCACGCAGTGCGACGAGTACGCCACCGTGCCCAACCGCATCCACGGCGGCAATCGGGTCGTTCTGCACAAAGTTGTCCAGCACGATGGTGTTTGGTGCAGCACGCAAACGTTCATCGAACAGCAGTCGATCAGCTCTGATCTCATGCAATGCGAATCGCTCGATTAATAGCTTTTTTACCAACGCGGAGGTGGAATCCAAGTGCAGTTTCCAGTCCGGCAAGCGTCGGAGGATTTCGGCCCAAACCTTGATGACGCTGTAACTCAAACCATATTGACAACCGATGCCTGCAAAGGTTTTCGCTGGCAGTGCGCTGTTGCGTGGTGTATAGGATTCGTACTCAGCAGAGACAAAGAACCGTTGATCGCTTAGTCGATCATCCAGCAATTCAACTAAATCGGTGGCGTAGCGGCCCTCATGAGCCAACCAACCGAATGCGCTGCCAGCGACTTGTAAGCCCAAGGCGCGCTGGCGTGAGCCGCGCCGCATGCCACAAATATCGAGCATCACTTCAATGCCATCGTTGCGTACCTGACGCGCAAAATCCGCGTCGGTAAACCCCGGAGAGTGAACCAGTGTGACCCCGTTGCTGAATAAGTCATTGCGCGGTTTTTCTTCATGCCAATAGACAAACACCTGGTCGCCGAGTTCTGCGAGTCTTGAAATGACCGGAGCCACGGTTGCAAGCAGCCAGTGTTCAGGTAGCTGGCCGATCAAGACACCGAGACGCAGCTTGTTTCGATCTTGAATGTGCTTAGCCGTATAGCGATTGTCCTTGGGGATGAAGCGTTCTTCCCAGAGTCGCATTTCTTGTCGTAAACCTTC
>JAUHZM010000008.1 GCA_030426005.1 Gammaproteobacteria bacterium | reverse complement strand
TACGCCGATTTTGCCACTGGGTCGTCCGGACGTAATTTCAACGCTGCTGAAAACCCTGCTCGGGCGCGAGAAAACTGATTCGCAAACAGAGCAGTAAACCCCTCACCCATGGCATCACGAAACTGCTTATCTTGCATTAATGCCTGCACCGCGGCCTGACCTGACACGGCACGTTGAAACTGTTTATCAAGTGCTAGTGCTTCACTGTATAGCAGATCGGCCTGCTGCAAGTCCGCTAACGCGTCAGTGGTTTTAAAACGCGTTTCATAGCGCTTAGCACTCTGCACTTTCGCCACCACCTCGTTCAGAGTTGCAACACGATCCAATCCGCTTAACGCTGGGATGTTATTCGCATCCAGAGATAACACCGACTGGTAGAGTTGCTTAGCAAGGTCGGCCTTACCTTCGCGCACCGCAGCCTGTGCTGCCACGAGTTTACTCTCGACCACATCCGGGATCATTGCGCTAATATTTTCTAGCTCAGTGAGTGACTCTTTATATGCAGCGATGGCCGCCTTGAAGTCCTGTGCTTTATAATGGTCATCGCCCGCCGCAGCCAAGGCTAAGGCTGTCTCGAATCGATCAGGTGCCCAGTCTGACACGGCCTGCGCTGTCAGTTTTTTCTGCACTGCTAGGATGTCAGCTAAGATATCTTGGGAGTCGGTTCGTGCCTGAGCACGCTGTGCCTCGCTCCACGGAGCCTCGGTTTCGGACTGACCACTGGCTGGCTCGACCGCCGAGCTCACTGCGTTGATTTGCTGCTGCGTTGACACGGTTGGCGGTGGTGCAAGCATGACAAAGCTCAAGGCAGCGATGGCCAACAGGCCAAAAACCACCAACATCAGATTAAATTCGGATTGCCACCAGGCTCGTGTAGCAGTCGTTTCAACTGGAGTTGACCGACGGGATTCATGCACCTCTGCGCCAGGCGCAGAAAACACCTGCGGGGTAATTTTTCGCACCGCTCGCACGCCAGACTGTGACCGATCCTGCTCAGACATAAATTAGCGCAATGCCTCCGGCAGCTCATCCGACTCGCCCTGCTCCAACTCGAACATTTGTTGCAGAATCCGACGCCACTCAGTGAATTGATCGTCCACGGTGCCTGACAGCGTAATGCTGCGATCCTGCAAATCAACGACGCTGGGTTCCAGTTCTGACGCCAGGGAGCTGCCCAATTCCCGTAATGCCTCCGCATGCACTAGGGATTGTTCGCGTTTCTTAAAACTATTAATAAAAATCTGTGCGCCAGATAAAATTCCGATATGGCCTGCTCCGCGCGTGACGCCGCGATCCCCTTCCACGGCTGCAACTAAACCACCCGCCATCACCGCTAAACCAGCTATTTTCTCTTTGCGAGCCTGTTCAGCTAACTGCCGGGCGTACACGACTTCGCGATAACTAAACTTTCGCCACTCTTGATATGGCGCTTCCATCTTACGATTAAAGGCTCGGTAGTAATCTTGAATCACATCAATGAACAAGTCGTTTCGCGCCCGGATGCGGTCTACCCGTTGCATCATCGGATCTGAATCTGCTGGCAATCTTAACAAGCTAACGGCACCCGACTCTGGGTCTTCCTGCACATACTCTGCAAAGGCATCGGGCACGAAGTCGCGCGCGAATAACACTTTTGAGACACTGCGAATATTACGTCGCGCGTCAATGCTTAGCCCAGCCTGAAAGCTGTACAAATCGTTCGCAATTTGA
This sequence comes from Gammaproteobacteria bacterium, assembly GCA_030426005.1. Taxonomy (GTDB): domain Bacteria; phylum Pseudomonadota; class Gammaproteobacteria; order Arenicellales; family Arenicellaceae; genus Arenicella. Next base: position 20,753 of record JAUHZM010000008.1, on the reverse strand, counting down.
TTAAACGTGGCCTGAAACGGGTCGCCGGGCAACTTCACCTCTGGGTGATATGCGTATGCGCTGGCGCGTTGTTGATAATTACGGTTAAACCATTCAGTGCCGGTGCTATCAACGGCGCGGATTTGCAATTCAATCTCTTCACCATTGGACTCGATCAATTCGCCAGTGACAGTCACATCAATGGGTAGCCCCGCCTTTGGTAAGGCGCGAATCAAACCCCAGGCGTTACTTTGCTCCAAGGTTTGTTTGAGTTGATTGGTAAACCAGACCGATTCGCTTTGCCGCACGCTAGAGTAGGCCAAAATTTCTTCGTCGAGGTCTACTTTACCCGGGTCGAACAGCACAATACCGACGTCCAGCAGCGCCTGCTCATCAATCGCCTGCTCCTGTTGATCAGTCAATTTCTTGATTTTGACTTCTTTGGTTTCATGGTACTCAAAGGTAGAGCAGGCAGCGAGAAACCCGGTCAGGCACAGCCAGACAACACTTCGTAACCCGCTACGCATACGCGTCCGCGGCTTGGTAACAACTTGCTGCAGCATCTGACCCTCCACTATTGCCGTTTATAGTTGTAGTACTCTTCCCACAGTTTCTTTTTCAACTCTGGATCGGTCTCCCGTTCCGCCGCTTCGCGAATTTGGCGCGCGACGATATCATCATTACGTCGTAAATCCGCTTGCTGATCTTTCGATGGCTCAATCGCCTCGCCTTCTGCCTGAGCCTGCTCGCTACTGTTGGCGTCACGTGCTTCACCAACGTCTGACGACTCGCCAGCAGCGCTCTGCGAATCTGCACCACTGGCAGATTCCTGCTGGCTGCTAGCGGCGCCGCTAGGACTCGGCGTGCGCTGTTTTGATTTACCATCTTCCTGTTCGTCATATTCCTCGAACTCACCAATACCACCGAGCTGGTCATCGGTATTCTCATTCGCACGATCTTCGGCATATTCTTTTTCACGTGCGATTTCGTCGTCGAACTCGCCCATGGTTTCTTCCAGTTCACGCTCAAGCTCTTCTAGCTCTTCGTCGGTCAATCCACCCTGGTCCTCGAAGGTTGGTTGTTTGTATTCTTCTGCATTCCCGGTTTGTTCAGGCTCCTCAAAGCTAGGGCCTTCCTGCGCTTCAGTGTCTTGCTCTGACTCTTCGTCGTCTTCCCATTCCGCAGGCGTATCCGATTCGGCCTCGCTCTCACCAGACTGCTCCTGGTCACTATCAGACTCGGAATCCGACGACTGCTCCGATTCACTCTGACTTTCGCCGCTCTCCCCACTTTCGCCTGTTTCAGTGCTGGGTTTGGACGGTGCCGATGGGCTTGAGGGCTTCCCACTCGAACTCGGGGGTTGCGGCAATGATGGTGGCGATGGTAGCCCAGCACCACCGCCCGATGGTGGCATCGGCAGTGGCAGAGATGGGCCACTTGGTCCACTCGGGCCACTTGGACCGCCTATGGGCTGGACACATGAGATCAATGTCACGCTAATCGCTGCGCAGACAATTATCCGAACACCACGTCGACAGATTGAGACAATTTGGTTTTTCTTCACACGTCCTCCAATTCTGGCACTGGGTTAACCTTGATTGACCTCATCGCGCGGTACTTTAACTTTGACTTCATACACCACTTGCTCAGCTGGCATCATTTGGCCACGCTCAATCGCAGGCCTGAACACCATCCGACGCGCGGTACGCTTAGCACGGCTCATCAGCTTCGGCGACGCATTGTCGTCAATGTCATCCGCAAACCCCTGCACCTTGCCATATTTATCGAGCGTAAAGGTTAGCGGCACCAACACCGTTGCCAACTTGCCTTCGACATCTTTGCGTGGCATCGCATAGAAGAAATCCGGTAACGCAGTCGGTTGTTTAAATTTCTCTAGCAATGGGTGACCTGCTGGCAAGGCTTGCGCTGACTCCCAGGCTTTCTCGTAGTACTGAGCCGCCGTAGCGCGATGGTTAAACAGTAAATTTAGATCACCTAGACTAATAAATGCCTTTACAGTGTGCTCAAGTTCATTTTCTTCTAAAGATTTTGTCAGATGAGCGAAAAGTTGTTTCTCGGCACGGCTATAAGAATTGCCGATCGGTTTAGAATCAGGCAGATCCTTTATTCCCCACCGCAGCAACTCGCTGGCTCGCCGATCACTGGCTGGGAACATAGTCCGCTCGGCTTCCTTCTTGAACTTGCTCTTGATCAAGTGGACCAGTGCCAACTCGCCATAGGGCATATATAATTGATTGAGTGGTCGGTCGCCATAACGCTTGACCGCGTGCCCCAGAAACCGCTGCGATTGTTCTAATTGATGTAAGGCAGTGGCGCTTTTAATCGGGCGATACAAATATCGATCTAAATAACGATTTCCTAGGCGGACCAACAGCGGAAAGGAAAAGTCATCCAGATCACTTCGATCCATAGCATTATTTTCCAACCACAAGATGCGCTCGACGAGCTCTTCTGAAACTTCCAAGTTCTCCTGTGCGATTGCCAATTCGAACATCGTCGCCAACACTGGGCGCTGCTCGATACTGTTTACACCATTGTTGATCTTGGTAATGTGCAAGGCGTTAGCAAGCATTTTTCGCGCCTCTTGCAGACGACCAGCACTAATTAAAGCCTGACCATAGGTGAGATACGCTTCGCCCAGATTGGCACTGAAAGCATCTTCGGTTTCTTGTAATTCGACAATGCGGGCAAAAATGGTTTCCAGACTAGTCCGCAATTCGGGCTCGAGGTCCAATATCGGACGTACTGGAAACTCCTGCTTGGGCTGCAGTTCATTCTCATCTTCCGCCATTGCCAGTTCGTCTTCCTCGTCGGTATCTTCCCAGACTTCCGTACTGTCTTGATCCGATACGTCACTCTCCTGCGCATCGTCCGCTTCTGCCACTGCGTAGTCTGCTATTGGTTTCGAGTTTTCTGACACCGTCTCTTCGACTTGCTGCGACTGACTTTGCGCGGACTGATCTTGCGGCAAATCTATTTGCCAACCGCCGGATGCAGCTGGCTGCTGAGCTGACACGTCGGCAATGCTGCAACCCAGACTGAGTAAGCTAAACATCAATAGTGAAGCACGACGGCTGGCGTGAACCAGACGCAGTACCGAGAACGGCTGAATGGCGATTCGACGAAATCTATGAGTCATGGGTATGCGCGATCTACTCTTACTAGCTCCTGAATAGTTAACTGACCGGATAAGAAGCCATTTTCAAGCTTACTTTTAGTTAATGTTTGGCTGCAATCGGCACATTGCAACGGGTAGACGTTCGGCACAGCAAGCTATGCATTCACAAACTTACCCTAGCGGTGGTGAGGCTGGTGTCGCTGCGTCCCTATCAGCGTACATCCGAAACCGCTTCGATTTCAATAGATTCTTGGTTCAACTTCCAGCTGAACATTGTAAATACGAGCTATGTCTTGCTGGATAGCTGCGGCAAGGGCCATCACATCAGCACCGGACCGAATAGCCGGATTAATGACTACCAATGCCTGCTGCTGATGGACCCGTACACCTGCGACTTCTTTGTCTTTCCATCCAGCCTGATCTATCAACCAACCCGCAGCGAGCTTGTAACCTTCGCCAGTTGCAAAGCTGACAAGCCCCGGGAATTGTGACTTTAATCGCTGATGATGCTCTGCGGTGACCAGAGGGTTTTTGAAAAAACTACCAGCATTGGGAATCTCAGCAGGATCTGGTAGCTTCTGAGTACGGATTCGACACACAGCATCATACACGGACGCCAAACTTGGCTGTTCTCCGGCTTCGTCAGCCAATGCCGGATAGCCCAGATTAAGTGTCGCGCGTTTATTTAAGCGAAACTGTACTGCGGTAATGACCGTGGCATCGCACAGCGCGTTTTTAAAAATGCTGTCACGATACGCGAACTGGCACGCATCGTTCGACAGAGTCTGTGTTGCTAAGGTGGTCCGATCCAAATACTCAACGGCGGTGATTACATCTTTGACTTCAGCGCCGTAAGCACCAATATTTTGAATCGGTGCCGCGCCAACAAGCCCCGGAATCAATGCAAGGTTTTCCACGCCAAACCACTGCTGATTAACCGCCCGAGTTACGAATTGATGCCAGTTCTCCCCGGCGGCAACACGTAGTTCGATGTGTGACGCTGTCTCTGCCAACACCTCCACACCGCGCAGTTGGTTATGGATGACTAAACCATCAAAGTCGCGCGTTAAAACCGTATTACTGCCTTGACCAAGCACCAAAACTGCCAGCTTGGCCTCTTGGGCAAAGCGTAATGCCTGTGTGAGAAGCGCAGTCGAATCAACCGTGGTCAAATAACGTGCGCGCGATGGCACGCCTAAGGTGTTGTACTCTTTAAGATCAGCGTCAGCCTGTATGGCAAGCTCAGCGGGAATATGCATTAGCAACACGCAAGGACGGCCGCCGAAAGGCGCTTGGAATCAGCGACCATCGACGACCAACGAAGCAAATTAATTCTCGCTCTGTGCGCTTTGCGCCGACGCGCTCAAACGGATGTGCAAGTCACGCAACTGGGTCTTGTCTACAGCGCTCGGCGCATCAGTTAATAGACAAGAGGCCTTTTGCGTTTTGGGGAATGCAATCACGTCACGAATCGATTCCACACCAGACATCATCGCGACAATTCGATCCACACCGAAGGCGATACCACCATGTGGTGGTGCACCATAACGTAGGGCATCCAGCAAGAAGCCAAACTTTTCTTCGGCTTCAGCATCATCGATGCCGAGTGCGGTAAACGCCTCCTTTTGAACCTCTGGCTGATGAATACGAATCGAGCCACCGCCGATCTCTGTCCCATTGAGCACCATGTCGTAAGCGCGCGACAAAACCGAACCTGGGTCGGTTGCCAATGCGTCAACCTGGTCGGTTTTCGGTGCGGTAAACGGATGATGAAGCGAGGTCCAGTTTCCGCTCTGGGCATCTTTCTCGAACATTGGAAAATCGACAACCCACATCGGCGCCCAAGTGCCTTTGTTTAGCTTAAGATCTTCGCCCAGTTTATTGCGTAGAGCTGCCAATGAGTCGTTCACGATTTTGGCCGAGTCCGAACCAAAGAACACCAGGTCACCGTCTTCTGCACCAACACGCTGCATCATAGCTTCGAGCGCTTCGTCCGACAGGTTCTTTACGATCGGCGACTGTAAGCCGTCACGCCCGGCTGCCAGGTCATTGACCTTGATGTATGCAAGACCTTTGGCACCATAGTTGGCCACATAGTCGGCGTAGTTATCAATTTCTTTACGACTCAATCGAGTGGCACCTTTCGGGACACGTAGCGCAGCAACCCGACCGTCTGCAGAGTTAGCTGGGCCGGAAAACACTTTGAACTCTTCTTCTTTGACTAGGTCAGTAACCGACACCAATAACAACGGATTACGCAGGTCCGGACGGTCAATTCCATACTGTTCGACTGCCTGTTGATAGCTCATACGCGGAAATTCAGCAGGCAAATCAACATCCAGAGCTTGTTTGAACAAATCGCGGATCATGGTTTCCATTAACCCCATAATCTCTTCTTCGTTCATAAACGATGTTTCGATATCCAGCTGCGTAAATTCTGGCTGACGATCCGCACGTAAGTCTTCATCGCGGAAACAACGCGCAATTTGATAATAACGCTCAAACCCCGCCACCATCAGCAATTGCTTAAACAATTGCGGCGATTGCGGCAAGGCGAAAAACTCACCGGCATGGACACGACTCGGGACCAAATAATCGCGTGCGCCTTCCGGCGTCGACTTGGTCAAAATTGGGGTCTCAATATCGACGAAATTTTCTGCTTCCAGAAAATCTCGAAAAAACTTAGTCACGCGACTACGTAGGCGAAAAATCTTTTGCATGTTTTCGCGCCGCAGGTCTAGATAGCGGTATTTCAAGCGTACCGCTTCACTGACTTCGTCTTCGTCCAACTGGAATGGGATTGGCTCAGAGCGATTCAATACTTCGATCTCGGTGGCATACACTTCCACCATACCGGTTGGCATGTCGCTATTTGTGGTGCCTTCAGGGCGAGCTCGCACTTTGGCAGTGACTCGTAGTACATGCTCGTTGCGCACAGTATCGGCGATTTCAAAGGCCTCTTTCGCATCTGGGTCAACTACCACTTGCAACAGACCTGATGCATCACGCAGGTCAATAAAAATAACCCCGCCGTGGTCACGGCGACGCTGCGCCCAACCAGAAACGGTAATGACGCTATCAATCAGGGATTCATTTATTTGGCCACATCGGTGACTACGAAGTGCTTTCATGCTTCTCTCGTTCTTTTTTTGCTGCCAGCTTGGCGGATTTACGTTCTATTTCTGCGGCCATCTTCTTTGCCTCAACCGGATCATCCAATGGATTCACGACACCGGCTGACAATATCATTTTTAGTCCGACTTCCACCGGCACGTCCAACCGACGCACCTCGGATGGCGGTACCATGATGTAGAAACCCGAGGTTGGGTTCGGTGTCGTTGGCACATAGATATTAATCAGGTCCTGACCTACAACCTGCTGAAATTTTTTCGGAGTATCACCGGTGACAAAGGCCAGCATCCAAAGGCCACGCCGCGGGTATTCCACTAATACAACCTCTCGGAAAGACTGGCTGGCGTCTGAGAACAGACTTGCTGTCACCTGCTTGACCGCTCCATACACGGTTCTGACCAAAGGAATACGCGACAACAGAGATTCCCAAGCGGAGACCAGCTTGCGACCAAAAAAGTTGGCAACAATCAATCCCGTCAGTAGCACCAATACCAGTGTCAGAATGACGCCAAGACCTGGGATTTGAAATCCAAACAGGTTTTCGGGACGTAGAGAGTGTGGCAGTAACAACAGGCTTCGATCGATCAAACGGATCGAAAAGGACAACACCACATAGGTCGCCACCAGTGGCAACCAAACCAAAAGCCCCGCAATAAAATAACGCCGAATCCGCTGCATATTAGGCAGACTCTCCAGTCACAGCGTGACTGCTGCTTGATTCTGCAGCTTTATCGGCAGTGGTATCAGACGTTGCCGATGGATTTGACCCTTTCGGCTTACCACTGTTTTTGAAGTCGGTTTCGTACCAGCCGGTGCCCTTCAGTTTGAAGGCGGCTGCAGTTAACTGTTTGGTTAAAGCCGATGCCTCACAAGCCGGACAATCCGTCAGTTTTGGATCGCTCATTTTTTGCAGCGCCTCCAAGCTGTGACCACACTCGGCACACCGATATTGATAGATTGGCATAAGACTAGTACTCGTAACTCTTAAAATGGATTAAAGCAAAACAAACTCACTTAAAGCCAGGCGGCGCGCATTATACCGCTAACTTCCGGCAATCGTCATACTTTCAATAACGATAGAGCCAGATTCGGTGTTTCCACGTCGATCGTAATCGGAACCCGCGGCCACAATCTTCTGGTACATGTCCAAAAGATTCCCAGCAATGGTAATTTCTTCAACCGGATATTGTATCTCGCCGTTTTCCACCCAGAAACCCGCGGCACCGCGCGAATAATCACCGGTCACCATATTGATGCCCGAACCAATCAGTTCTGTGACCAGTAAACCCGTCCCCAACTCTCGGAGTAGTTGCTCGAAACTTTGGCCGGTGTTGCTGATTTTCAAGTTGCGTACACCACCAGCATTCGCAGTGGAAGCAAGCCCCAGCTTACGCGCCGTGTAGGAGCCCAATACGTAGCCTTGCAACACGCCCTGATCGACCAGCACCCGTTGCGCTGGCGTCGCAACGCCTTCACCATCATGATACGCACTGCCTGAGGCGCCACGTTCATGCGGATACTCGGTAACACTGATGAATTCTGGCAGAATCTGTTGCTCCACGCGGTCCAACATAAAGCTGGCCTTTTTGTAGATTGCTCCACCCTTGAGTGCACCGATCAGGTGACTGAACAGGCTTTTCGCGGTCATCGGATCAAACATGACTGGTGCCTGGCGGGAACCTATCTGACGTGCACCCAGACGTGACACAGTGCGTTTAGCTGCATTCAATCCAATTTCTTCAGCTGCCTGCAATAGGGTTGGATTGCGATTACTATCGTACCAATAGTCGCGCTGCATAGCATCGCCACGCTGACCGATCACCGAACACGAAATACTATGTTGACTGCCGGCAGTATCACTCAAAAATCCATGCGAGTTCGCATACACGGCCTGCCCGGAATACGAATTTACCGTCGCACCTTCGCTATTACTGATCGCAGCATCGGCGTTCAACGCAGCCGCTTCACACGCGAGCGCGATATCCGCCATCTCGGCGACGTCTAATTTCCAGGGATGGTACAAGTCGAGATCAATCCCGTTTTTCGCCATACGATCCGCATCGGCCAGACCAAGACACGGGTCAGAGCCGGTGAAACGTGCAATGGACACCGCCGCATCCACCGCTGCTTGAATGCCAGCTTCACTGAGATCAGCACTGCTCGCCGAACCCGTTTTGTGGTCACGATATACGCTGACCACAATCTGCGCGTCATTGTGTTTTTCCACAGTTTCCAGATCTTGCTGTCGCGCGGTCACCGACACACCGGTGCCGTGATGCAATGAAACCTCTGATTGGTCCACACCACACTTAGCGGCATAGTCCAGCGCTATTTGGGCTGCCCGGACCAGGTCGATACCCGTCGCTTGCGAAGCGCTCTTCACTGCTATTTGATCACTCATAGCTGCACACCTCCGACTGTCAATGCGTCCATTTTTAGTGTCGGCTGGCCAACGCCAACTGGCACGCTCTGACCGTCTTTGCCACACACACCAACACCCGAGTCGAGGCTCATGTCATTACCGACCATACTGATTGTTTGCATGGCTTCGGGCCCATTCCCAATCAATGTCGCACCTTTCACCGGCGCGGTGATTTTACCGTCTTCAATGAGGTAGGCCTCACTGGACGAGAATACAAACTTACCGGAGGTAATGTCGACCTGGCCGCCACCAAAGTTCACTGCATATAAACCTTTCTTGACGCTGCGAATAATTTCTTCAGGATCGGACTCTCCATTGTGCATATAGGTATTCGTCATACGCGGCATCGGCAGATGGGCGAAACTCTCGCGACGACCGTTGCCAGTGACACTCATACCCATGAGTCGTGCATTGTGCTCGTCCTGCATATAGCCTTTGAGGATGCCTTTTTCGATCAACACCGTGTTCTGCGTCTCATTACCCTCATCATCAACACTTAAGGAGCCACGACGTTCTGCGATGGTGCCATCGTCGACCACCGTGCACAATTCACTGGCAACACGTTGTCCGATGCGGCCAGAAAATGCCGACGTGCCTTTGCGATTAAAGTCGCCTTCTAAACCATGACCAACCGCCTCATGCAGCAAAATACCTGGCCAGCCCGGCCCGAGTACCACGGGCATCGTACCAGCTGGCGAATCGATCGCCTCGAGACTTACCAGCGCCTGGCGTACTGCTTCGTGTGCATAGTGCTCAATTGTCTGTTGATCAAAATAATCAAATCCAAAGCGGCCACCACCACCCATGGACCCGCGCTCACGCTTACCGTTTTGCTCGACAATCACAGACACATTTAAACGAATCAACGGTCGTACATCAGGCACCTGGCGTCCATCACTAGTGACTATCAAAACCACTTCGTACACACCAGCTAGACTGGCCATTACCTCGACCACGCGAGAATCATGACTGCGCGCAGCTTTATCAGCGGCTTCCAGAATCGCTACCTTTTCGGCATCACCTAAGCCAGCAATTGGGTCTTGTTGCGGATACAGTGCACTTGGCGAGCGCGTTTGCCATTGCCTCGGCGCCTGTGCGCCACCACCTTGACGTCCGATTGCTTGCACAACATCGGCAGCTGCCAAAATAGCTGGCACATGCAAATCTTCACTATAAGCAAATGCGGTCTTTTCACCACACACAGACCGTAAGCCGACGCCCTGATCAATGGTAAAGCTGCCAGTCTTCACGACACCTTCATCCAGCGACCAACTCTCTTGCTTCGCGTACTGAAAATACATATCGGCGAAATCACATCCGCCAACACCGGTCAGTTTGTGCATCACGGCATCCAGGTCAGACGCGGACAAGCCGGTCGGCTCAAGCAGGGTCGCCTGAGCAATTCCAAAATGATCTTGTTTCATACTAGTTTGTTCGATTAGAGTCGACGGTGTTGATGCACCGGAAAACGCGCTTTGAGTAATTCTATCTTTGTGAGGTCAAGTGTGGCAGAAACCAAGCCTTGGCCAGTACTTTGTTGTGCAATTACATCGCCCCAGGGGTCAATAATCATACTGTGCCCCCAAGTCTGCCGCCCATTGGCGTGCAATCCATGTTGCGCTGCAGCCAACACATACACTTGGTTTTCAATCGCACGGGCGCGTAGCAATGCTGCCCAGTGAGCCTCACCTGTCTCGCACGTAAACGCCGCCGGCACACACACGATCTGCGCGCCGCGCTGCACCAGTGCACGGTACATCTCAGGGAAGCGCAGATCATAGCAAATGCTCAAGCCAAGCTGCACCGTTAAATCACCGAATGTCAGTGGTTTCGGACTGATTTGCGACTCATTAATACACCCGGGCTGGTAGGTATCCGACTCTCGATATTGACCCTGCGACCCATTGCCAGTATCCACATCAAATAAGTGCAGTTTGTCGTAGGTGTGACACAGCCGCCCCTGCCGATCAAATAACAAGCTACGAGCAAACGGCTTCTGACCTTTCTCTACCTGGGCTGCTAACGACCCAAGCAAGATGGCCGTACTAGTCTCAGCAGCTAATTGACTTAAGGCACGCTGAACTTCGCCACCTGTGGCTGGCTCAATATATTGCTGATCGCGTGAGGCTGGCATTTGCAAGGCATTCTCTGGTAAGACCAACAAATCCAGGTTCGATGTGGTACGCAAGCTCGCCGAGATGAACGCCAGATTCTCAGCCACCACCGGCCCGGAGTTCATTTGCAGACACGCCACCTTGATCTCGCTGGTGGTCACGACTCCGGTTCAAGTTCAGGCGTTGTGGCGACGGATTCACTCGGCTGCGAACTAACTGAGGACTCGCTTGGTGCAGACGGTGATTCTACCCCAGATACAGGCGCGGCGTTCGTCCCTGCTGGCCCATCTTTTATTTCGACCATTTCAAAATCTTGCCAGGTCCCCAGTGCGCGATAACTCTTAAAACTGGATTCACGCATCTCGTCTTTAAATATACGCTGTGTTAAGAACACCACTGCCCCAGCCGTGGGGTTTGCCAACGCGCTCAGCAAGGTGAGGTTACCGCCCAACTCAGGCGACAAATGCACTTCCATATCGATGAGCTCTTTGTCCAGATCAAGTTTGCCTTCCATACTGACAAACACCGCTGGCGAAAAGATGTAAGCCTCACGGAAAATCGCTTCACCTTCTGCCAATACGCCGTTGTACCGCATTCGGTCAAACTTTAGACCCGACGCGAACACATCGCGAAAATCGAAAATCAATCGGCGCGCAATAGCATTGAAATTTAACAACCCGAGCAATTTGCCAGAGCCCGGCTCTACCTGCACTAACTCGCCATCGCGCACAGACAAATCAAATTCACCATTAAGCCGTGCGTAGTCAAATTCATGCGGTGCACCAATCCAGTTGATATTGCCTTTCAAGGTGCCGGTGCCGCGCTTAATCACACCATCAAAATCCATGTCTGTGAGCGCGCCCTCGGCTTCGTCGATGGAGGTATTAAAATCGAAGGAGGTCACTGACCCATCATTCTCATTATTTCGCCAACCACCGCGCGCCTCGGTTCGGATACCATTTTGCGTCAGCACAAATTCCTCTGTTAACCACCGATCATCTTTAGGACGACCCTGAAAACGCAACGAACCCAAATTTTTACCGGTGACTTTGAGTGCATCCACGTTCACGGTAATGCTCGGGTAGTCACTCGGCTGTAGCGAATAATCGATTGTCTCCGGCGGCTTGTCTTCGTCCGGCGCGGCCACCAGGTGAAATTCAGAGAGATCGAATTCATACTTTCCAACGGTGTCACGCGGCTGCATTTTCATGGTGCCGCGAATATTGTCACCATCCAGTGTGCCGACCCATTTGAATCCGTCTACGGACACAGCAGAGACGGTCAGGTTACCAAACTCTCGCCCCAATAACATGGGGTTGGCGGAACGAATCTCGATTGAGCGCATGGCATCCAGAAAGTCAGTATTGTTGCTCTCCTGCCTGGGCGTATAGCTGGCCAGATCAATCACCGCCGTTAACCAGTCATCGATGTTGACCGCGTCATCGTCGATCGAAAAATTAATCCCCGGCTTAAGCTGTGTGCCAGCTCTAACACCGACACTGATGAGCGAGCTGTCAAACAAGGAGGACTCTGCATTACTGCCAGCCACGGGCGCCACGCCTTTGAAACGTACGGCAACATCGTCATTGTATTTCAGGCTTAACGCTGGCAGCACGTCTGCATCCCCCAAGGTCATGGACAGTGCAAAATTGGCTGATTCATCGGCGGCCTTAGCCAGCGGTGCCGGCGCTGATACCGTCACGCCGCTGAGTTCAGATTGACCATTAATTTGCAAACTTGGACCATCGATCAATAGTTCGCCCTGCCAATCTGCAGCACCATCCAGCCAAGTCAGAATATGCTCTCCAACCCAAGGCTCCAGCGCGGTCACCTCGGCTTCGCCTCGCGCGATCAACTTCATCACCGGAGGTTGAGCCTCTTCTACTGTGACTAGACGACCATAGGTATCGCCACCCAAAAATCGCGCCCGTACATTGTCCGATACAACGCTGCGTTCGGTAAACGACACGCTGCCATTAACATTAGTGAGAGGCACGCCTTCCGGCAACACACCTTTGCCGTTGCGCACCACCGCATTGCCCAAAACCGTGGTGCTTTCCAGATCGTCGAGCGGGATCTCTACCGCAATATCGATGTCCACACTGCCGCCCGTGACCTCGACCGGTAAGGTTTCTGGACGATTTTCAGGACGAATCAACGGCCCTTTGAACAAAAAATCCATCCCTTTGCGCAGAGAGGTCTGAGTCTTACCCTGGATCATCAACGCTCTGGTCGGTTCAAACAGACGCGCAATATGCAGCTGGCCATCGGTTATCGCGTCACCATTGAGGTTAATCGCGTCCGGCGTAATCGTCAGCAGCTGATTACGAATAGTGGCTTTACCACGCCCGCCTTTTGCTGCTGGCCAATCTCGCTCAAATCCATAGTCAACTTCGGTGTTATCAAAGTCAGCGGAGGCTTCGAATTGCGCTTTACCAACGATCAATGCATTACGCGTTAATTCGCCACGATAACTCGCACGACCGTTAACAATCTCACCACTAACAAAGGCTGTTGCTGACCACTCACGAAATTTATCTACGCGCGAATCATTCGGCAGATAGTCAACAAAGCGACTCAGGTCATTGAAGGCGAACTCCGCGTTGGCATTCACCATTAATGGGCGCTCACTTAGACTACTTGGGGTATTCACAATCAGTCCGTCCTCAAAGCTGAGTTCGCGCACTGATTCGACCTTAAACAATTGACCAAAACTGGTGACGGTCTCAATGCCGCGTTCCAGACGACAGGTCGCGTTTAAGCCGGTAATCGACGCGACGCCATCGGTCAACTGACCTTCAATCAAGCCAATGGTCACAGTATCGTCTTCGTTGATTCGCCAGGTAAACTCGCCCGATGCTGACTCGATTGGCACCACACGGTCGTACAATTTAGGCCACTCAAACTGGGCATCCTCGGCGGTGAATTCAAACACACCGCCCTCGGCAGACGCATTTAGTTCACCGCGCAAATTGTTCATCCCTGGAACGGGGTCGATGGCATTAAAGCCCACACCGGAAGCGGCAGCCGACAACTCCCAATTTTCCATCGCCAATAGCGGACCAGAAAAGGTGAATTCCACATCGTGCAGCAAACCGTTCAGATCCGCATCGAACAACCAACGAGCATCACGGCGCAAGCCTACCAAGCGCAGAAACTCGCGCACCCGGGTTACTTCTAGCTCCTTGAGTAACAATCGCCCTTGACCGTCTTCCACACTCAGCGACAAGTCCTGCGAGCGCACAATCCGGGTTTGCTGGTCTCCGAGCACTTCTAATGAGGCATCCCACAGTTCATCTGCCAAGAGATCGCCCTGACTGGTCGCCTTAACCGCCAATGGCCCGCGGTCACTGGTTAGTGTGGCCGAAATACGACGCAGTTGATCCTCGCGCTGATACACAAAGGAGATATCTCGATAGCGCTTTTGTTCGCCACTGGCGCGCACCCAAAGAATTTCACCGCTGTGCCAAGCGGCCGCCGGTTGATCCAGCATCCATCTGAGTAAGCGTTCTGGCGTGGCACGCCCACTGTCTTGCTTTGATAACAACACACCAGCAATCTGAATTTGACCGTCCTCATGTGTCACCACTTCGAGGACTGGCTTCTCCAGAGCAAACTCATCGAACTTCGGCCACAATCGCAATAACGACAGGGGCTGCACGGAGGCAGACAGGGACTCAAATGCCAACGCCGGCTGTGCCTCGGTATCGCCCGCCACCAACAGGCCCTGAATTTGTATATGCGGTGACATGCCCTGCCATTGAGTGCGCACCTCTTCGATACTGACCGGACGATCGAACATCGAGCTCAATTGCGACTGCAGGGCATCTTTGTGCGTTTCAGCAAAACTAAAATACACCGCCAGGCTGCCCCAAAAACACAAGTACAACACACCTAGCAGCAACAGCAGATTGCGTACCAGTTTTAGACTGCGCCAGCGCTTTTTAGTTACTTGCTCGGTCATGCGAGTGCGATATCGTATTCCTGCTGACTGAACAGCGGATCAGCCCGCAGACTGATCGGGCGATCAATAAATTCCTGTAGATCGGCTAGGCTGCTGGCTTCTTCATCCAACAACAGCTCCACCACTGCTGGTGCTGCAACGATGGTGTATGACTGAGCTTTGTATTGGCGATCCTCACGGAGGATTTCACGCAGAATCTCATAGCACACCGTTTGTATTGTTTTGACGGTGCCACGGCCCTGACAGGTTGGACAGGCTTCACACAAGATCTGCTCCAAACTCTCGCGCGTACGCTTACGAGTTATTTCCACCAAACCCAATGGTGAGATATCGGTAATTTTGATCTTCACTCGATCTTTTGCAAACGCAGATTCCAGCGCCGCCAACACTTGTTTCTTATGACTCTGGCTCTGCATATCGATAAAATCGACAATAATGATCCCACCTAAATTTCGCAGGCGCATCTGGTGTGCAATTTCGGTCGCAGCCTCCAGATTGGTCTTGAACAGCGTTTCTTCCTGATTGTGTCGCCCGACATAAGACCCCGTGTTTACATCAATCGTCGTCATCGCCTCGGTCTGATCAATAATCAAATCGCCACCCGATTTCAGCATGACCTTGCGATGCATGGCTTTTTCGATCTCTGCTTCGATTGAGTACAAACCAAACAGCGGTTGCTCACCCGGATAATATTCCAGCTTATCGACCAATTCGGGCATAAAATCACGGGCAAAGTCGCGCGCTTTTTCATAGCTTTCGCGCGAATCAATACGAATTTTTTCCAGACTGTCGTGCACCAAATCTCGCATCGTGCGAATCGATAAGGGCACATCTGCGTGAATCAGCGTCGCTGGCGCAGCGTCTTGCATTCGACTACTGACATGCAACCAAAGTCGCCGCTGAAACAGCATATCGTTGGCGATATCTTCTTCCGTAACCGACTCAGCCAACGTGCGAATGATAAATCCACCCGTCAGCTCATGTTGTTCTATTTGACGCTGAACGATTTCATGTAATCGTTCGCGCTCTTCAGCACTGTCTATTTTTTGCGAGATGCCTATCTCAGTCCCATTTGGCAAATACACCAGATTTCTTGACGGCATACTGAGTTCGGTGGTGAGCCGTGCTCCTTTACTGCCGATCGGGTCTTTTAAAACCTGAACATACACATGCTTTCCTTCATGCACGAGTTCCTGAATTGGTGGAATATCGCGTGCTGGCTGGCCGCTGAAGGCTGGATCATTTCGCGCAATATCAGCCGCATGCAGAAATCCGTTTTTTTCGAGGCCGATATCCACAAATGCGGCCTGCATACCCGGCAACACGCGAACCACTTTGCCTTTATAGATGCTACCAACCAGGCCGCGTGAAAGCGTGCGTTCTATATGCAGCTCTTGCAGAACGCCGTTTTCCACCACCGCCACCCGCGTTTCCTGCGGGGTCACATTGATCAGTATTTCTTCTTTGCTGGCCACTGGAACTCACAACCTACTAATTCTGCGGCTTCTCTACTTGGCGCGCGCGCCCCAATTAAAGCCAGTTCATCTCTATAGTGCTTAATAACTCGTTTACCTCTCGCAGAGGTAAACCCACCACATTACTATAACTACCGTGAATTACTTTTACCCATACCGACGCGAGCCCTTGAATGGCATACGCACCAGCTTTATCCTGCGGCTCATTACTAGCCCAGTAGGCCTGCATCTGTCGTTCCGTGATCGTGGCAAACTCGACTTCCGTGAGCCCCAGCTTGACGTTCAGTCTATCATGAACCAGCAAACAAACCGCAGTCATTACCTGATGTTTAGCCGCGCTCAGGTTATGCCAAATTTGCTGTGCATGCGCAAAATCGCGTGGTTTTCCAAAAATTCGCTCACCCTGTACTACAATAGTGTCCGCCGCCAAAATAGCGATCGTTTTGTCAGTCTGCATCGCCGCTACCGCGCGTGCTTTCTCGCGCGCTAACCGGGTAACATAATCTTCAGCCAATTCGTCGGGGCGACGAGACTCGTCAATATCGGGAACCTGCACGGTAAATTCAACGCCCATCTGAGTGAGCATCTCGCGTCGACGCGGTGAACCGGAAGCCAATATTAGCTGGGACATTAGTTCAATCGCCTCGATGGTATGGCAGATTCGCGTTGATGCTCCATGCGCGATACAGCTGTTCAGCCAACATTACACGCACCACCGGATGCGCAAACGTCATAGCCGACAAAGACCACTTCAATGGCACGGTGTTTAGATAATTGGCATCAATGCCTTCTGGACCACCGATTAGGATCGCCACATCCTGGCTATCGTCGATCCATTGCTGCATATGGCGAGCCAGGCCTTCGGTGTCGATGTGTTTGCCACGTCGATCTAGTGCAATGGTGATGGCATTATCCGGAACAGCCGATTTAAGCAGCTCAGCTTCGTCCCGTAGAATCCGTGCGGTGTCGGCATTTTTACCACGCTTTTTCGCCGCTATTTCCTGTAACTCTAACTGACAGATCGGCGGCATACGCTGTGCATACTCCTGATAGCCCTGCACCACCCAGGCAGGCATTCGCGTGCCGACGGCTAAGAGTTTGATACGCACAATTTAGACCCCAACGATGATCTGTCGCTATTCTTCTTCCTGAGCTCGATGCTGTTTGACCAAAGCACGCACGTCTTCGTCCCACAGCTTCTCCAGATCATAGTATTGGCGCACCTCGGGTCGCATCACATGCAGCACCACATCACCAAAGTCGACCAAGACCCATTCACCGACATCGGCACCGTCTTCGTTCAATGGTTTCACACCTTGCTTACGTAGCGTGTCTGAAGCCTCGCGGGCCAAGGCTTTTACATGAGTATCTGAAGTACCACTCACCACGATCATAAAGTCAGCAAAATCTGAAATTTCGGCGATATCAATAACTTTGATGTCCTGGCCTTTTACGTTTTCAAGGGCGTCAACCACTTGATCTTTAATTTGTTCTGGATTCATACCCGGTATTTTATACAGTTGCTTGGTGCGAATATAGTTTAAAACGCTGCTTGGCAGGTATTCCTGCGCAAGTTCCTCTCGCCCTTCGCTAAGCGTGGTGCGTATTTCTGTCGACGAAATATCGATATTGCTGTCTTGATAGATCCAAATGTGCCCTGGCGCTCGCTGCAATAGCGCGGTTGGCTTCTCAACCACTCGTGCCTGCAGCTCATCGGGTACATTGATTGTGTAGCCGGGGCGTTGTAGAGCAACCCAGCTGACCTGCTCAACCAAGGTCTCGTACTGGTACCAACTAGGCAAACCCGCGAGACTGTCAGCACCGATGATCACCACTAAACGCTGGTCCGGGTACTCCGCTGAAAAGGAAGCAACCGTGTCGAGCGTGTAGGATTTCGCTGCACGGCGTATTTCACGATCATCGACGACAAACTCAGGCAGATCGGCCAATGCCAATTGGAGCATGGCATAGCGGTCTTCAATACTCGCAGAGACGCTGTTTTTGTGCGGAGGTCGAGCACTCAATACCCAGTGCACACGACTCAAGCCAAGCACCTCAGCGGCCTGAGTAACGGCTTGTAAATGCCCTTGATGGATTGGGTCGAATGTACCCCCAAAAACACCGATCGCCGTGATCATCTAAACGCGAATATGCCCGTCACCGAACACGATGTATTTTTCAGAGGTCAAGCCTTCCAGCCCAACCGGCCCGCGCGCATGCAGCTTGTCGGTACTGATTCCAAT
This sequence comes from Gammaproteobacteria bacterium, assembly GCA_030426005.1. Lineage (GTDB taxonomy): Bacteria > Pseudomonadota > Gammaproteobacteria > Arenicellales > Arenicellaceae > Arenicella. The sequence continues at coordinate 2,285 of JAUHZM010000008.1, read as the reverse complement.
TTCAGCTCCCAGCCCGTATTCAAAGCCATCAGCAAAGCGTGTCGATGCATTCACCATCACCGAGCTGGAATCAACCGCACGTAAAAATTGCCGTGCAGTGGTGTAGTTTTCGGTCACGATACTCTCAGTGTGCGCAGAACTGTAGGTCGCAATATGGTGTACTGCCGCATCGAAATCGGTGACCACTTTGATTGCCAATACCGCCGCTAAATACTCCGTCGCCCAATCTTCATCGGTCGCCGCCAATAGGCGCGCATCAGGCACTAGCGCACGTGTTTGCTCACAAGCACGCAACTCGACGCCTTGCTGCAGATATTGCGCGCACAGTTCAGGCAAGAATGTTGACGCAACCTGTTCGTGCACCAATAAGGTCTCCATCGCATTACACACACCATAACGATGCGTTTTGGCGTTGAACGCAATGGCATTTGCCTTAGTCAGATCGGCATCCGCGTCTACGTAGACATGGCAGATGCCATCCAAATGCTTGATAACCGGCACAGTAGCATCGCGACTAATTCGCTCAATCAGACCTTTGCCACCACGCGGCACAATCACATCAATATACTCCGGCATACTGATCATCAATCCAACCGCGTCGCGATCCGTGGTGTTGAGAATTTGGACTGCCTCCGCTGGCAATCCAGCTGCATGCAGACCCGCGGAAATACAAGCTGCGATGGCTTGGTTTGAATGCGCGGCTTCTGAACCGCCACGCAATACCGTGGCATTACCCGACTTAATACATAAAATAGCGGCATCCACAGTCACATTCGGACGGGACTCATAAATTATCCCAATCACACCCAGTGGCACACGCATCTTGCCGACCTGAATCCCGCTTGGGCGATAGGACATATCACGAATCTCGCCAACCGGGTCTGGTAACTCCGCCACCTGACGACAGCCTTCGGCCATCGCCTGAATTCGTTCTGGGGTTAGACGCAAGCGCTCCAGCATCGCAGACTCGATGCCACGTGCTTCTGCAGCAGCTAAATCCAGTGCATTGGCCTTGACCAACTCGTCACTAGAAGCTTCAATCTGCGCTGCGATATGTCGTAACGCGGCATCTTTGTCGCCGCGGGTTGCCACCGCCATCACTGCGGCAGCCTGACGAGCTTGCTGCCCCACTTGCTGCATGTACTCTGTAACGTTCACCACACTCTCTCAATCTACGTATTTTACTTAAACTAATTCTTATGCGATCTCGCACATCCCACACATACCAGCACACAAGGTTTCGATCTGGAACCAGATATCACCGACGTCAGCATACCGTTGCCCTTTGACCGACTGATCTAAATGCGCTGCGCGCTCCAACAACTCATAACACTGGTTGGTGTTTAATCGCTGCAACGCGGCATTGACGATGGCTTCACGATTGCGCCATACGCGATGCTGCTTGAACAGCATGGCGCGCTGCTGACCACCAGCGATACCGGCCGCCAGTGCGCATAGCAAACGGATATCGCGCACCAAAGCCCAGGCAACAATCACCGGCTCAATCCCTTCGGACTGCAACCGCTGTTTAATGCGCATGACACGTGCCAGATCACCGGCCAGACAGGCATCCGCCAGCGCATACACATCGAACTGCGCTTGGTCTGCCAAACTCTCGTTAACCAGCTTGATGGTCACAGCGCCATCGGGTGCCAACACCTGCAATTTATCGACTTCTTGCGCCGCCGCCAGCACATTGCCTTCGAGCTGCGCAGACATTAACTCGATCACGCCATTTTCAACACGCAAAGAGCGGCTTTGCAGGCGCTTTTTGAGCCACAAAGGGAATTGCTGCGCGGAAATCTCGGGGCCGTCCACAACCCAACCAGTCGACTCCACGGCTTTAAACCATTTGGCATTACGCTGGCGCTTGTCCAGCGCCGGCATCTGCACGATCAAGATGTCGTCAGAAGCCGGTTGCTCACAATATTCAGATAGGGCTTTGGTGCCGGCGGTGCCTAATGACTTCGGTACCCGTAGCTCGATGATGCGGCGTTCCGCAAATAAGGACATAGCCTGACCGACACCGGTGATTTGTCCCCAATCGAAACCGGCTTCCGCCTGATACTTGATCCGCTCGGAGAAACCGAGTGTCTTCAATACCTGCCGCGCCTGATCCAGTGCTTCCTCGATAAGCAAGGCTTCGTTGCCGTTCAGCAACAACAATCCCGGCAGCGATGATTGGTTGGAACTTAGTCGCGCAGCCAGCTCATCGGTTGAGACGCGCATGGAACAAACTCGACATTACTTAGGCTCGTAGTCGGTGATAGTCGAAAGTTGACGCA
>JAUHZM010000247.1 GCA_030426005.1 Gammaproteobacteria bacterium | reverse complement strand
AGAAGTAGAATATGAATTAGAAGACGGAGACAAAGGCCCTAAAGCTGCTCGAATCCGCGCCGCTTCATAATCTGCCACTTCAAAAACGTTAAAAGCACGCACTCTTCATTGGGCGCGTGCTTTTTTTATGGCTATACCAAACACTCAGTGACAACTCTTTTGAATCACCACCAACTCTGGTAGACCGGTGTAATCTGAGAACGCCAGATTACACCAGCACCGCTAATACGGCTTACGCAGTGAAGCCAGCCAGAATTGAGTTTAAGGTCTCGCTCGGGCGCATTGCCGCATTGGTTTTCTCATCCGACGGATAATAGTAACCATCGATGTCCACTTCGTGACCTTGCGCGGCATTCAGCTCATCGACAATCTTCGTTTCATTCTCAGACAACTGTTTTGCCAGACCCGTAAATTTAGCCTTTAAGTCGGCATTTTCATCTTGCGCAGCCAGTGCCTCGGCCCAGTACAGCGCCAAGTAGAAATGACTACCGCGATTGTCCAGCTCATTCACTTTACGTGAAGGCGACTTGCCTTCCGTTAGCAACTTACTGGTCGCTGCATCCAGAGTTTTTGCCAGCACCTGGGCTTTGGCATTATTGGTCGTATCAGCCAAGTGCTCGAATGACGCGGCAGTTGCCAGGAATTCGCCCAGCGAATCCCAACGCAAATGCCCTTCTTTCACGAACTGCTGAACGTGTTTCGGTGCGGAGCCGCCAGCACCAGTTTCGAATAAACCACCACCATTCATCAATGGTACGATCGACAACATCTTCGCACTCGTGCCCACTTCCAGAATCGGGAACAAGTCGGTCAAGTAGTCACGTAACACGTTGCCGGTTACTGAAATCACGTCTTTACCTTCGTTGATAACTTCCAGGGAGTAACGCGTCGCTTCGGCCGGTGACATAATCAAAATGGTCAAGCCTTCTGTGTCGTGATCTTTGAGATATTCGTTAACTTTGATAATCAGTTGTGCTTCGTGCGGACGGTTTTTATCCAACCAGAACACCGCTGGCGCACCCGTTTTACGAGCACGCGTCACTGCCAGTTTCACCCAGTCTTGAATCGGCGCATCTTTAACCTGACACATACGCCAGATATCACCTTCTTCAACGGCGTGTTCAAACAAAATCTTACCGTCAGCTTCATCGATCACACGCATATAACCGCCGTACTGCATTTCGTAGGTTTTGTCGTGTGAACCGTATTCTTCCGCTTTTTGCGCCATCAAACCGACATTTGACACACTGCCAATCTTAGTTGGATCCAGCGCGCCATGTTCCTTACAGTAGTCGATGACCTCCTGATAGATGTATGCGTATGTACTTTCTGGGATAACCGCTTTGGCGTCTTGCAGTTCACCGTCCATGTTCCACATCTTGCCTGAGTTGCGAATCATCGCTGGCATCGATGCATCCACGATCACATCGCTGGGCACGTGCAAGTTGGAAATACCTTTATCGGAATCCACCATCGCAATTGCCGGGCGATCTTTGTAGCACGCCATGATGTCGGCTTCGATTTTCTCGCGCAGATCACCAGAAATTTGCTTGATGATGTTGTAAAGGTTGCCCAAACCATTGTTCGGCTGCACATTCAGCTCTTCAAACAGGGTCGCGTATTTTTCATACACATCTTTGTAGAACACGGTTACCGCATGACCGAATACAATCGGGTGCGAGACCTTCATCATGGTCGCTTTCACGTGCAGACTGAACAACACGCCTTTATTCTTAGCGTCTTCAATTTGCTCTTCGTAAAACTTACGCAAGGCTTTCTTGCTCATAAACATGGCGTCGATTACTTCGCCCTTGAGCAGTTCGATGCCTTCTTGCTTAACCGTTTTATTACCGTACTTATCCGTGAACTCAATTTTGACTGAGCAGGCTTTGCGCAAGGTCATTGAACGTTCGCTAGAACGGAAATCACCGCCGTTCATGGTCGACACATGCGACTTGGAACTTGGTAACCACTCACCCATGGAGTGTGGATTCTGACGCGCATAATTTTTCACCGCAGCCGGCGCGCGACGATCGGAGTTTCCTTCACGAATCACAGGGTTAACGTTACTGCCTTTAACACGCTCGTAGATCGCGCGAATTTCAATTTCTTCCTCCGTTTGCGGATCATCTGGCAAATCGGGAATTGCAAAACCTTTCGCTTGCAACTCGGCAACCGCGGCGCGGATTTGCGGAATCGATGCTGAAATATTTGGTGTTTTGATCACGTTCGCACTGGGTTGCAGCACCAACTCACCCAACTCAGCGAGGGCGTCTGGAACGCGTTGCTCAGGCTTCAAGTAGTGGCTGAAATTGGCGAGAATACGACCCGCTAAGGAAATATCTTTGGTGTCGATTTCGACGTCACAGGCAGAGGCAAAAGTCTGAAATATCGGCAGCAGCGAGCGGGTAGCCAAAGCTGGCGCTTCATCAGTCAGCGTGTAAAAAATCTTGGATTCTGCGTTACTCATTATCGTTTCTTCTCGCTTAAAATCATGATAGAAGGTTGTGGAGGAAAAGCGGTCGTAGACTCTGCGGCTAAGAAACCGTCCATGCAGAGGTTCTGCGGTCGCCCGTGGGCAGCCTAACCGACTACCCTGCACCTAAGTCCGACTGGCTAGCTTTAACTGCCAAGCCAAACCGGCGCTGCAAAAAAGTGGCGCAAGGATATCACAAAATCCCACACTCGGCATTGTAAAACCCATGCTTAGCCCTCACACTATAGTCGTAAAAAACGGTTTTATTATGTACAGTCACTTCCTTCCCAACTCGCAACAACCATTCCAGCTAACTCAATGACTATGTGGACGCCCGATGTCACTGTTGCCGCTGTGTGCGAGCACGAAGGCCGCTTCCTGCTGGTCGAAGAACGCGCCAAATCGAGTGGCGAGATCGTCTTTAACCAGCCCGCAGGACACCTCGAACCCGGCGAGTCGCTGATCGATGCTGTGGTAAGGGAAACACTCGAAGAGACTTGTCGTCATTTTACGCCGAGTTCGTTGATTGGGCTCTATCGGCTTGAAGCCGCCAATGGTAAAACCTACATTCGTTATACGTTCTCCGGCACCGTAAGCGAAGTCGACCCCGCATATAAATCCAGACATTATTCGAACGCACTGGATGTCGGTTGATCAACTCCGACACCACACTCAGTTACGCAGCCAACTGGTATTGGGATGCGTTAATGATTATTTGGCGGGTCACCATTACCCGCTGGATATACTAAAAGAACTATGAGCAACGCAGTAAAACCTGTACACGAAACCCATGTGGTCGTCGGCATGTCCGGCGGCGTCGATTCATCCGTTACCGCGCACCTGTTACAAAAACAGGGTTATCAGGTGACCGGTATGTTTATGAAAAACTGGGAAGAAGACGACACACCGGAATACTGCGCCGCGGCCGAAGACTTGAAAGACGCTGCCCAGGTGTGTGAACGACTCGGAATCAAATTACACGAAGTCAATTTCGCGCATGAGTACTGGGAAAACGTGTTCGAACACTTTTTGCACGAATACCAGGCCGGCCGCACACCAAACCCAGACATCCTGTGCAATAAAGAAATCAAATTTAAGGAGTTTTTACTGCAGGCGGAGACCCTGGGCGCGGATTATATTGCCACTGGGCACTACGTGGCCAAAGGCCATGAAGGTGATCAATCCTTACTACTCCGTGGCGCGGATACTAATAAGGACCAAAGCTACTTTCTCTACACCTTGCAACAGTCGCAATTGGCTAAGAGCCTATTCCCTTTGGGTGAAATCACCAAACCGGAAGTTCGTGCCATTGCTGATGAACAAGGGTTTGTGACGCACAATAAAAAGGACAGCACCGGCATCTGCTTTATCGGAGAGCGACGCTTTAAAGACTTTCTAAGCACCTACCTCAAACCCAACCCGGGTCGAATGGTCGGCGTCGATGGCAATAGCGTCGGTCAACATGATGGCCTAATGTACTACACATTAGGTCAACGCCACGGCTTGAATATCGGCGGTCCAGGCGAGGCTTGGTACGTGGCGGGCAAAGATTTAGCGCGCAACGAATTGCTTGTGGTTCAAGGCCATGACCACCCGGCACTCCTGAGTACGAAGGTAACCGCGAACACCCTAGATTGGGTAAGCGGCGAACCCTTGCAAGCAGGTCAAACCGTCACCGCCAAAACTCGGTATCGGCAACAGGATCAAGCCTGTGAAGTGACCAGAATCGAAGGCGATGAAATCGAAGTAACTTTCCAACAACCGCAACGTGCGGTAACCCCAGGGCAAGCCTTGGTATTTTACGATGGACGACGCTGCTTAGGTGGTGGCACCATCACAGCATATGCTTAAATAGAAAATCCAGTTTGCGGTGGAGTGTGAGTTAGCCTGCCCAGTCGCTAAAGCCAGCCTTCTTGACCTTTTTTTGCTCCTGTTTTTGCATCTTGAGAAACTTGGCATCGTTCATGGATACCTGGTAGTCGCAATAGGGGTACTTGCGACACATCAAGAACTTCTCACCGATCCGCTTACCTTTGACTGCGACCTTAGACACCAGGTCGCTGTGACATTTGGGGCAGCTGCGTAAGTCTGTAAACTGGGTTACCGACGCGCTGTCGATGGTGAGTTCGACCTTTTTCACAGAGCTGCTACTCGTCGGCTGCGATTTCTTACGCGCAGACTTACCAGTCACCAGACGTCGGATGTCCATGCTGCGATAATCCTGGCGAATATCGAAGTAAAACACACGAAGATTCGCACGCT
>JAUHZM010000246.1 GCA_030426005.1 Gammaproteobacteria bacterium | reverse complement strand
TAATTGTTATTCTTGACGCCCATATCCATGGAACAAATGGACATCATTGCCATAGAGCCAGGATAAACTCCTGACCATTCAAGAGGCCGAATCAAATTGATCAGTCTGCAGAGTGAAGACCCCCACACAAAAGGCAGCGATCAAGTGAGGTTTGGGTTCAATGACCAATAACACAAGTAGAGCAGGAATAACCCTTCACGTTTTCCCAGCACCGACTCACGAAATTATTGAATTGCAGATTAACGGCTAGCCCCGCGTACCTACCCTACCCAAAACAATTCAACCTATGTAAAAAGTATAGCAGAAGATAATTCTCGGATATCGTTAATTGCGTAACGCCCTATGTAACGCATTATTCTGGCGATCGTGTACCGGTCAGACAAGCGGTTCTAAGCAGTCATAGCGATCTCAGCTATTTTCAAATCTCAGACGCAGCAGGAATTGGGGCTAACCGCTGTAGTTTGAGCTATACAACGCAAACGGGCCACCTGAGTTTGACGAACCGCCCTCCCATTAATTAACTAAAATGCAGGGCTAGTTATGCCGATTGCATCACCGATCTATTTAGTGGACTGTTGAGGCGAGACTTTGAAGCTATCAAAGCCTAGACGGGAAGAACATGCCGAAAAACGTAGTGAACAAGATCGCCCCAGCATGAGTTCAGACTTGTCTGACTTAGCACGACGACAGTCGTCAATTTTCGTCATATTGCGAATGCTAGACAACCGTGCTTTATTGTCCTGCCGTTATCGAGTGAACCTAAGCCCATGAATCCTCTTACCCAACTTACGTCGGCTTGCCGATTAGTGGCGCGCTGCTTAACTGCCCTGCTGGCATTGCAGCCGGTCACTGTTCTTGCTAATGACGTTACGCCGGTTATCGTCTCTTACCTACTCGACGACAGCAATGACGACGGTCCGATTGTCTTGCATCCTGATGCCGGCACGCATACGGCTTTCCCACTTCAATCGACACCTGGTGCGCTACCATTCGGGTACTACCGGTATCTGCCAGTTGATTTCACGCTGGATGCTCGAAAACCGTTTCCGCTCATTCTCTTTCTCCATGGACTGGGGGAAAAAGGTAATGGCACAACCAACCTGAATAAGGTCTTGGCGAACGGGCCTCCGAAGATGATCGAACGAGGCGTAGATTTTCCGGCCATTGTGTTGACCCCGCAAGTCACTATCAGTGATTGGCAGCGCCAGCGAGACGGTATCGACATACCCGGCGATTTGCACACGCTCGTCGCCTACTACAAAAATAATTTTAATGTTGATCCTGAACGGATTTATGTAACCGGCCTGAGCCTAGGTGGCGGTGGCGCCTGGAACTACACTCGCCTCTATTCAGACGAAGTGGCGGCGGTCGTGCCCATCTGTGGTGTTGGCACCGCCGGCGCGAATATGGATCAACTAGCGGACCTCGGTGTCTGGGCTTTTCACTCAGTTGACGATGGCGTTGTGGCCAGTCGTAATTCAGCTCGCAACATAAACCGCGTGGCAGGCACCTCGCTGGATCAACCCAACGGCGTCATGGCGGACTACCCCAATGATAACGATGACCATATTGTGTCACGCGTCAACGACACTTGGGTTTGGCAACTTGGTCGCTACAACGGTCAAGGTAATACGCGCTACACGATTTTCCCAGATGGGGCTCACAACAGTTGGACACGAGCCTACAATGAGAACGGTGGCCTTGATACGCCAATGTGGGAATGGCTCTTTTCGCAACGTAAGTCGTTGGCCACCCAATAAAGTCGAACAACATAAGGTGCAGTCATTAGCGCCCCTTTTGTTGACCATTTTTCGCTCAGAATTTCGAATTATTTCCAACTGAACGCAACATAGCTTCACAGAAAGGACTATCAATAAGCTTTCGTAGGTTCGACGAGATGCGGCATGACCGAGTGGCATTTCGGTAGTGTGTCAGTTTGCCAACAGCGTCTCGAGTCCACACCGCACTAAAGTCGGTCTCTTTTCTTACTTCCCTTCCTCACCTTAAAAACACGGAGCCTCTCGGTTAGGACCAACCCAGTTACCGAGGCAGCTAACGACATCCTTAAATTTTTTGTCCATCAATGAACCGACTGGCTTATCGGCGGCACACACCAGAATTAGTTTGCATTTGAGCCATGGTTGGAACAACACAACCTCAGGGCATCACTACAACGAGATTGCTACCCCTATGAGCCAGCTTGACACCAACACCAATTCCGAATCAACTCTTCCAACATTGATCGAGCGTCCGATAAGTTTGGCCGTGCGTGCAAGTTTACTTGGTCTCGGCCTGGCGTGTGGTTCAGCCTTCGGTGCTGACATCATGGTTAACTCTGCCCTGGACGATAATGGGGTCGGCTGTACGTTGCGTGAAGCGATTAGCGCTGCGAATACCAGTGTCGATCAAGGCAACGGCTGCAGTACCGGCGCTGATTCAGGGATTGATCGGATTCTATTCGACCCGAGCGTCTTTTCGACTAACAATAACATCACGCTCACGGCTGGTGAATTGTCCGTCATCGGTAAGGACTTACACATCAATGCAGAGTCAGTCACGAACGGGATCACACTAATTGGGCGTGGTGAAGAGGCCAGAGTGATGCGGGTTAGCGGAGGCAGCCTCTCGCTTACCAACATGACACTCACTGGTGGCACGTTTCAGCCCGTTCCGTCTGGCACTGGTGGCTCCAGAGTACGCGGAGGAGGCCTCCTGATCGAAGACGATACCGTTGTGCAGCTGACCAACAGCCATGTAGTGAATAATACCGCGACACGATCCGGCGGTGGCATACACATAAACAATGACTCGCAGCTAAGCTTGATAAACAGCACGGTCTCGAATAACCGAGTCGAGGAACGCGGCACCGTCACTGGTGGCGGCATCAGTGTTGGTCAGCGAAATACTTTAGAATTGATTGATAGCGAAATCTCGGAAAACACCGTGTTTAGCCGAGGCGGTTCTGGCTCGATTGCGGCCGGTTTGATCGCCTCTGATAGTAATACCATCACACTCAACAATAGCTCGATATCGAATAATTTTGGCGGCGCATTGGATGCCGGCGCACAAACCGATTTGAGCGTCATTGATAGTCGAATCGACAGCAATGTGCTAGGCGGAGACGGCGGCATCGATGGGGTTGCCGGTATCGAGTTAGGGGTTATTAGTGAGCTCATGCTGCTGCGTAGCAGTGTTGCGAACAACGTAAGCAGCTTTAATCCCGGTGGGCTCAAACTCCGTAATTCATCAGCCAGCATTGTCGATAGCACAATCTCGGGCAACAAAAGCAGGGGCTCCGTTGGCGCCAGCTTTGAGTTCGATGCATCGATTGTTGAGGTTAAGAACAGTACTATTTCGAACAATAGCCTAACCGGAAATCGAGGTTATGGCGCGGCTGGTAGCATTACCGGCCTTTCAACGGTGCGGTTCAGAAACGTTACGATTTCAGACAACACGCTGGATAATTCAGATACAGCCTATGTCCCCGGCCTGTTGATCGGCAACTCATCTGTGACTTTTCAAAACACCATCGTCGCGAACTCAAAAAACATCAATCACCCTAACAATGGTGGCGATTGCTTTGCCATACCTGAATCCGAGTCCGTGCCCGCCTCAGTCATCACCATTGATTCCACCACGATCATTGAGAGCGGTGGTTGCGGCGCGCAACGTACTGGCGACCCGGGTCTATTACCTTTGGCCGATAATGATGGCTCCACGCAAACACACGCCTTGAGCGCGGGCAGTATCGCGATCGGAAGCGGCAAAAACTCCACTTGTTTGTCGACCGATCAACGCGGATTCGCACGAGACAGTGCGTGTGATGTTGGGGCATTCGAGTTTGGCGCGGTATCACCAATTCTGAGCGTCACATTCCAACCTCTCAATATCGCCGAAAACGGTGGCACCAGCATCGCAACGGTAAGGCGCGATTCGAACTTTACGGAGGCAATCACAGTGACGCTAACGAACAGTGATTTGACGTCTGTCACGGTTCCCACCAGTGTATTAATACCGCCAGGTACTGCGTCAACAACGTTTACAGTCTCCGCGGTGGACGACTTGATCGCCGATGGAAATAGCAAGAGCATTATCACTGCCAGCGCGACTGGCTTTACCAGCGGTAGTGGCGAGATTAATGTTATCGATAACGAAGTGCCTACACTAGACATCGAGTTTGAGCAATCGTCGTTATTAGAAAGTGACACACTTATAGGCACCGTAACTCGAAACACACCAACGACCAGCGCGTTAGACGTCTCCCTGAGCAGTAGCAATAGCGCTCGTATTTCAGTGCCCGCCACAGTCCGAATTCCAGCCGGTGCGACATCTGCCACGTTTACTGCACGTGGTGTTAACAACGCGATCGTTGATGCCAACCAACTCGTTACGATTAGCGCCAGCGGCGCGGGCCAAGGAAGCACTCAGCTAACCGTCTTAGATGACGACGATACCGACGGCGACACCATCGCCAACAACGTCGACAATTGCCCCACAACGCGCAACATCAATCAAGCCAACCTAGACGGTGACCGATTTGGCGACGCCTGTGATGATGATATCGACGGTGACGGTGTTCTTAACGGTGACGATAACTGTGTTACCACTCCGAACCCAGACCAAGCCGATTTAGACGGTGACGGTCAAGGCGATGCCTGTGATAACGATATTGATGGCGATGGCGTTCCAAACGCTAGCGACAATTGCCCAACAACACCTAATCCAGACCAAGCCGATTTAGATAACGATGG
>JAUHZM010000245.1 GCA_030426005.1 Gammaproteobacteria bacterium | reverse complement strand
AATCACCAATAATCATAAATCGTTGAAAAACCACTAAGAGCGCTTGCCCAGCCCCGCTCTTTTAATATATATTTCTAGAAATAACAAATACATATACACGATACTGAATCCATCTTATGAAAAATCTAGCCCTTACCCTAGCTATGGCTGTGCTTTTGGCCGCATGCAGCAGTGGTTCCACTGTATCGCCCCTACCGTCAACTGTGAACAGTCAGTTCTCGGGCACCTTCAAAAATCAGAACAATACCCAAAACGGCGAGATTCGTTTTGATATTGCGGAAGACGAAGGCGGCAACATTGTTGGCAATATGATTGTGACCAACAATACCAATGTGCGTTGTATTGCTAATGGCACATTGTCTGGTGTTAGCAATGGATTCAATATCTCGCTGGTAACAACGCAGACACGTTCACGTTTTCAGATTGTAACAACTCGTGTGCGCGTTACTGGTACAGATGAAAATGGCAACCCAATTACCACGGAAACGGTTACCACAGAGTTCCGTGACACTGGCCGCGAAGGCACCACTGATTCAGCTGATGGCAGAGGCAATCGAACAACCGTCGTCACTACCCGTGAAGACGTGACTGGCAATATCAACATCCAGCTAGCAATCAGCAATAACGGCAACACTCTTTCAGGAACGTATGTTGCTGACGCCAATCTGTGCAGTAACTCAACCGGCACAGGTGACATGACTCTGAACCGAATTTAAAAACGGCGTGGTAGCCAACTCATTTATGGATACCTCGCATTTTACGTCCCAAATTAAGGTCATCATACTCATGATGGCCTTTTTGGTTTCTGGTACGGCACAATCACAAGACGCGACCGCTGAGTCGATTGCCGCAACACCTGAGTACGCACTTTATTTCACACTGCCTGATGAGCACGCCTTTCCCCAGGCTGATGCAATCGAAAACTTTGACTGCAGCGACAAGATCTACAGTGTCATAACGCTTTCGCACTTTCCCAAGGGAAAATTCCACATCACGTTTATTTGGACAGATCCGGCAGGAACAGACCGCGAACGTACCGAATACCCATTTTATGTTCGTGAAGACGAAGAGAAGCTCTGGGCATGGCTACAACTGTCACGTGCTACAGGGGCCGGCATGCTGCAATGGATTAACCCAGCAGCGGGGCTGGAAGAGTTTATCGGCCCGTGGCAAGTCACGGTGGAAGTCGACGGTAAAAAAGTGGCCAGCGGCAGCTTCGAAGTTAGCTGCTAACGAGCTTGCTGTAGAAGCTAGCTGAGTCCCTACTTTTCTCCAGCCTTTTTAGCCACGTTATCACGGACGTATACCGGCACAAAATCAGCCGCATCAATCAGCTCACCGGCTTCGTATTTGATTTGCGCTAGCGCCAATACACTCTTGGCGGCCGGGTATAACTGCGCATCAAGCATCTGCGGCACCTGCAGGCCCATTTCTGCAAACTGATCCGCATACGCTGACCATCCGTTGCCCACCAACTGCCAGCCTTGATCGACGCCGGTCGCCTGTGGCTCAGAAACCTGAGCAGGCCCTAGATACGCTAAACCTTTATCCGTTACCTCATAGTCGCGCCAATAAATCTCGCCCATTCGCGCATCGATACCCGCTTTGACATTTCCCGTGGTGCCAGCTTGCAATGCCAGCGCGTCCAGACTCGAAACACCAATCATGGGGCAGCGTGCGCCGTAGGCCAGCCCTTGAGCTACACCAATACCAATACGTAAGCCAGTGAACGAACCTGGCCCCTCACTCACTGCCACTGCATCAAGCTCAGTCACGGAGAGACCAGCTTCATTTAACACGGCCTCGACCATCGACAACAGCACGCGCGAGTGCACGTTCTGGCCAATCTCCTGCTGCTGATAAACCTCATCACCGGAATTCACTGCGACACTGCAACTATTGGTGGCAGTTTCAATCGCGAGAATATTGACAGACTTAGACATCGGTTTTTTCCTCAGATTCGGCCGCGAGACGCGCTAAGAATTGCGCCACTTTATCTTCATTACTGGTGCGCCGCATGCGCGGCAAACTGTTTAAAAACAATCTACCATAATTCGTGGTCCGCAATCTGGGGTCACAAATCATCAACACACCTTTATCCTGACTGCTACGAATCAGTCGCCCGGCACCTTGACGCAGGGTAATTACAGCGCGTGGTACCTGATAATTCATAAACGGATTATCCCCATCGTCTTGCATGGCCTTCAGTCTGGCTTTAATGACGGGGTCAAAAGGCGACTCAAACGGCAGCTTGTCGATGATCACGCAACGCAGCGCATCACCAGGTACGTCCACGCCTTCCCAGAAGCTCATGGTACCAAGCAAGACTGATTTCGGTTTAGCAACAAACTCACGCAGTAACTCACGCTTATTGGTGTCGCCCTGGACTAAGACATTAAAGCCTCGATCCTCCAACATATCGGCAAACCCCTGCATGATTTTAAAGCTGGTAAACAACACAAAGGCAGCGCCCTGACTAGCCTCCAAGATCGGTAGTGCCCGCGTAAACAATACATCGGTAAACGTATCGTCTTTGGGCGCTGGCATACCCTCCGGCACATACAGTACCGCCTGGTTGTAATAATCGAATGGGCTGCCCCAGGTTCGATCCTCGGCTTCGCCCGGCAAACCGGTTAACTGTTTAAAGTGCGTAAAATTACCATCCACCGATAACGTCGCTGATGTGAAAACACGCGCTTGCTGCTGATTGCCAAAATACCGACGTAATTCACTGCCAATATTGAGTGGCGTTTCATGGATACGGAAGGTACGGCGTGCAATTTCTACCCAGCGCACCATTTCGTCAGTATCGACCTCTTTGGCGAGTGCCTGGCATGCCTCCGCTAGCTCGCTCGCCCGCTCATAACAACGCGTAAGCGCCTCACCGGCAACGGAAGCCTCTTCGAGCACATCGCGAAACTCGGATAACTGATCGGCCAATTTCTCCAGTTTTTTCGGTAGATTGGGCACCTCATCCAACAAATCGATCCAGGCAATACGACGCTCATTCAATCCTAGGGCCAAGCGATAATCAGCTGTTAGCTTATCCAATTCATCGGTACAGGGAATAAGTCGTCGAATCAGGCTTTTTTCGCGCAATTCCGCCGCACGCGTATCGTTGGTCAACTCCATGATCTGCCAGGAGCTGAAGCTGCTCCCCAAGAAATTGGACGCGATATCCGGTATTTGGTGCGCTTCATCAAAAATGACCGTATCCACTTCCGGAAGCAACGCGCCAAAGCCGTCATTTTTGAGGGCCTTATCGGCGAAAAATAAATGATGATTCACCACCACGATATCGCTCGCCAACGCGGCCTTGCGCGCTTTATTAACAAAACAATCTTCAAAGAAGCTGCATTCCTGACCGATGCAATTGTCCACCGTCGACGTAACCATAGGCCAGATGCGCGAATCTTCCGCCACCTCCGTGAGGTTACCAACATCACCATCCTTTGAGCGATTACCCCATTGATAGATCGCTTCGAGCTCAGCCGCTTGAATTTTATCTAGGCGACGTGGTCCACCACGCGTTATTGACAAGCGATGCAGACATAAATAATTGCTACGCCCTTTGAGTAGCGAGACTTTGACATGCAGCGCCAAGGTCTTGATAACCAGCGGAATATCGCGGTGAAATAACTGTTCCTGTAAGTGCTTTGTTCCGGTTGAGAGCAGAGTTTTCTTACCTGACAACAAGGCTGGCACTAGATACGCAAAGGTTTTACCCGTGCCAGTGCCAGATTCCGCCAGCAGGGTTTGTTTATCGTCAATAACGGCTTCAATCGCCTCGGCCATTTCGACCTGTGAAGGGCGCGACTGAAAATTAGTGACACTTCGCGCAAACGCGCCCTCAGCTCCGAGAATATGCGCAATACTGTCGGAGTCCATAAACGCTGCGCTTAGAGCGACTTAGTCTCTACCGCGCACTGTGCTAATGCCGTGCCCCAATGTGGTAACGCAATACCGAATACTGACTTCAGCTTACTCCCTTCAAGCACTGAATAGGCTGGGCGTTTAGCCGGAGTAGGATAATCGGCTGTAGCGATCGGGTTGACGGTGATGTTTGTCACCTCATTCTCAACAAAAATTGCGCGGGCGAATTCACACCAGGATGTTTGACCGGCACAGGTAAAGTGATAGATACCTGATTGCTCGTCCTGCAAACCGCCTTGCTCCAGAATAATGTCGACCAGTCGCTTAGTCGCTTCGGCGATGCTACCAGCATAAGTCGGCGCACCAATTTGATCAGCCACCACCGACAGTTCATCGCGAGACTCGGCTAAGTTGAGCATGGTTTTATAAAAATTCTTGCCATGATTCGAATATACCCAAGCAGTACGCAAAACTACCGCTGGCGCCCCTGAATCCAGCACCGCCTTTTCGCCCGCAAGCTTGCTCGCACCATAGACACCGGTCGGGCCTGGTACGTCGGTTTCTTTATATGGCTTATCCGCATCGCCTGGAAACACATAATCGGTGGAGAAATGAATCAACGGCACCTGGTGACTAGCCGCGTATTGTGCGATCTGCGCAACTGCATCCCGATTAATCGCATACGCGAGTTCAGTTTCCGATTCCGCAAGGTCCACCGCCGTATAGGCCGCTGGATTGATAATCAAATCCGGCTTCAGTTCTGCCAACACCGCTTGAATCTGATTTACCTTGCTCAGGTCAAGTAGTTCGCGATTGGCAACGAGTAACGACTCTGACGGCAAAACACGTTGCAAATAAGTGCTAACCTGCCCGTTTTGGCCAATTAAGAGAATCTTCTTCATACTAATTTGCCACCGTCAGTGGCGGTAGATCGG
>JAUHZM010000244.1 GCA_030426005.1 Gammaproteobacteria bacterium | reverse complement strand
CTGCTCGTGATGGCGTCAAGGTGCCAGTCACTTTGGTCTACAAAAATGGCTTCAAGCGCGACGGCAGTCACCCAATGTGGTTGTATGGCTATGGTGCCTATTCCGCCACTGTGACACCGAGTTTTTCCACCGGACGATTGAGCGCCTTGGATCGTGGCTTTGTCTACGCGGTCGCACACGTGCGAGGTGGTTCGATGATGGGTTACCAGTGGTATTTGGACGGCAAACTCGAAAAACGCACCAACACCTTCAACGATTTTGTTGATGTGGCGCGCGGTTTGATTGACCTTGGCTATACGTCGGCTGGCAATATCTCCGTTTCTGGGCGCAGTGCTGGTGGTGAGTTGATGGGCGCGGTGACGATTCAAGCACCTGAGTTGTGGCGATCTGTGAACTTGGGTGTGCCCTTTGTGGACGTGCTGAACACGATGTTGGATGCGTCTTTACCGCTGACGCCGCCAGAATGGAAAGAGTGGGGTAATCCGATTGAGAGTGCCGATGATTACGATCTAATTGCCAGTTACTCGCCCTACGACAACATTGAAGCACGTGATTATCCGCCGATGTTTGTCAGCGGTGGTATCAATGATCCGCGTGTGACGTACTGGGAACCAGCTAAGTGGACCGCCCGTATGCGCGAATTAAAAACCGATGACAATTTGTTGGTGATGCGTATCAATATGGGTGCCGGGCATTTTTCTAACAGCGGTCGTTATGGCCGACTGAAAGATTATGCTGAGGAATACGCGTTTATGTTCCTGGCGCACGGAATTACTGAATAATTCTCGTTTGTCAGTCGCTGGCACGGTGTTGAGCGCCGTGCCGGCGACAGGTCCATTCTGTTGGTGTTAGAAGACGCCGAATGGCTTCCAGTCAAAGGCAATGGAAATGCCGAGGTAAATACTACAGAACACCAAACCAATACCCCACACCAGCATCCAAAGCTGTTTACCTTTCTTGCCCATCACGGCTAACACGATACCAATCACTACGCCCAGTACCGCCGTCAATAGCAGCATGTCGTTGCTGGCATTCACCGCCAATTGTTCGGGCGGTATTTCCCCTTCTCGGTAACGCATTCGGGCCTCTAATTTCCGTCTTTGCTGCGCATGGTGCAGAATTCTTCAGCCATGCTTGGATGAATCCCGACGGTGGCGTCGAAGTCTGCTTTGCGGGCACCGGCTTTAATCGCTATCGCAATGCCTTGCATGATTTCCGCGGATTCTGGCCCAACCATGTGCGCGCCAATCACCTTATCGGATGCGGCGTCTACGACTAACTTCATCAGCACGCGCTCGGTGTTGTCGGTCAGGGTGTGCTTGAGTGAACGGAAACTCGAGGTGTACGTGTCGACGTGTTCGAACTCCTTGCGTGCGTCTTGTTCGGTATAGCCAACCGTTGCCACAGAAGGTTGTGAAAACACAGCCGAGGGCACGAACGTATGATCGGCAAGGCGTGGCTTGTTACCAAATACCGTGTCGGCGAAGGCATGGCCTTCCATGGTTGCAACGGGTGTCAGGGCAATACGATCGGTCACATCGCCGACGGCATAGATCGAGTCGACATTGGTTTTAGAGTGTTGGTCGACCAAGATCTGGCCATTGGTGCCCAATTCAACACCAGCGGCGCCGAGGTTGAGGCTGCTAGTATTGGGGGACCGTCCAGTGGCGAATAAAACGCAATCCACTGCAATTCGGTCGCCATTGGTGTAGGTCACCAGTTTGCGGCCATCATCAGTCAGCTCAATGCTTTCTACGTGATCGTTTAGCTGCAGGTTGATGCCTTTCTTACGTATCTCCTCTGCCAAGTGCGCGCGTACCGCGTCATCAAAGCCGCGCAAAATTTGTGGCCCACGATAAACCAGTGTGGTGTCAGTGCCAAGGCCATTGAAGATTCCGGCAAACTCTACTGCGATGTAACCACCACCGACGACCACCGCAGTTTTAGGTTGCTCTGAGAGGTGAAATACTTCATTCGAAGTGATCGCGTGCTCGATACCGGGAATCGGTGGCAGAAACGGCGTGCCGCCAGTTGCGATGAGTATCTTATCGGCCTGCAATGACTGCTCATCAACGCGGACCGTATTGGTGTCGACCAGTGAAGCAGTGCCATGAAACATGTCGACGCCAGCATTCTTCAGAAGATTCTCATAGATGCCATTCAGTCGATCAATTTCCTGATCTTTATTGGCGATCAGCGTCGACCAATCGAAGCCATTCACATTGGTGTTCCACCCATAGGCGCGACTATCTTCGAAGTCTTCAGCGAAGTGGGCAGCATAAACCATCAATTTTTTGGGCACGCAGCCGCGAATCACGCAGGTTCCGCCGTAGCGAAACTCTTCGCAGATGGCGACTTTGGCGCCATGTCCGGCCGCGATACGGGCCGCGCGTACACCGCCGGAACCACCGCCGATAACCACTAAGTCATATTGCTTCATACTGAACTCGTTATCTCAATTAAAGTGCCTGCGTTAGTGCAGTACAGCAGGCATGTAGTGTACAAAAAAAGAGCCCTTTCTTGCGAAAGGGCTCGATTGTTTTTTCAAGTGTCGTGCTGAAAGGTGCTTAAGCGGCGAGCTGACCTTTCATTTTTTGCATCGCGCGTTTCTCGATTTGACGGATACGCTCCGCAGACACATTGTATTCAGCAGCCAGCTCATGCAAGGTTGCTTTATCTTCGTTTAACCAGCGGCGCTGCAAAATGTCTTTGCTGCGGTCGTCCAGATCTTCGATGGCGGCGTACAGAGATTCGCGATTATTGTCGCTGGTTTCTGTTTTCATCACCAGTTCTTCTGGGTTGTAACGCATATCTGGAAGATAAGCAGCAGGACTTGTCGTGAACTCGTCGTCGTCACTTTCCTGGCCGTCAAACGCAACGTCGTTCGAGGTCAGGCGTTGTTCCATCTCACGGACTGTTTTGACAGGGACATCAAGATCAGTTGCTAAATCTTGGGTCTCCTGCTCAGTCAGCGCGCTCAATGACTTACGTGATTTGCGTAAGTTAAAGAAGAGTTTGCGCTGGGCCTTGGTGGTGGCTACCTTAACGATTTTCCAGTTCTTGAGTACATACTCATAGATTTCTGCTTTGATCCAATGCACCGCGTAAGACACCAAGCGAATACCGCGATCGGGATCGAAATTCTTTACTGCTTTCATCAGGCCAATATTGCCCTCCTGGATTAAGTCTGCCACCGGCAGGCCGTAACCAGTAAAGCTTTTGGCCACATGAATAACGTGACGCAGCTGTGATACCACCAGCTGACGAGCTGCATCCACATCGTCGTTATCACGGTATTGTCGTGCTAAACGTGCTTCTGTTTCTGCAGTCAAAACCGGTGCGCTATTAGCGACTTGCAAGAAGCTCGCTAAATTCGTGTCCTGTGGTAATGAAACAGGATTTGCAGTGGTTTTGGTTTTTGCCATTCAGTTTTCTCCGTATACTCATTTGAGCTAGTCTGGCGACCTCCTATTAAAGCGAGATCCGCCTTGATTGCTCAATATTAGCACTCTGTATTAGGGAGTGCTAATAAATTTATTTTCTGTAAAAAGCAGAATTATTGATAACCTCAGGTTATTAAAATCGTCTATCCAACAATTAATGGGGATAACACGAGCGATTTCAAGTCTGGCTTACCAAATTGTCATCTTTTGGTTCCACGCGCGCATACATGCGGCCTGACTAACCGCACAGTCAACACCTTGGATTGCCTGCTTAATATTAAAAGACCGGGTGTGAATTAAATGGCTTTCAGCGTGGTTGAATATGGCGTAGGTGCTGAGCGACCGACCAACGCGCGGCTAGCCAGCCTAGCACGACACCAGCGATTAGTATGGCGGCGATTTCATTCCCATTCAGGGTGTATAGGATCGCTGAGGTGTCGTACAACTCGATCAATCTGGCAAGTGGTTCTGACACCAGGTGACCGGCCAACTTTAGTAAACCAAGCGTAATGCTTGCACCAAATAGGCCAAACAGAGCGCCATAGTACAAAAACGGGCGTCTTACGAAGGTGTTGGTGCCGCCGACCAGCTTGATGATTTCAATTTCTGAACGTCGATTGAAGATCAGTAGCTTGATGGTATTGCCAACAATCAGGATAAGCGCGACGGCCAGCAATCCGCTAAGCAGGATCGCGATACGGGTAAAGACGCCCAAAATGGCATTGAA
Organism: Gammaproteobacteria bacterium; assembly: GCA_030426005.1. Taxonomy (GTDB): domain Bacteria; phylum Pseudomonadota; class Gammaproteobacteria; order Arenicellales; family Arenicellaceae; genus Arenicella. The sequence goes on along the minus strand of JAUHZM010000244.1, from coordinate 679 downwards.
GCGGTTGGTCCAGTCCAAATCGAGGCGAATTGATTCAATGCCGTCAAATTGCGCCAGTTCTTCCTTGAGTGCGACCAGCTGGGTAGTTCCGGCTGAGGCTTCATCTGGCATCACGACAATGGATGGCGGTAAGGGGTTTTCGCCCAGAAAAGCCAATTCTTGGTCTAGTGAGATATCGCTGGATTTAGCACTCAGAATGCGAAACTCATCGAGCGCCGCTTCCGGTGTGATGAATTCAGCTAGCTCGATCGACGGATGCAGTTGAATTTCCTGAAATAGGGCATTCGCTGTGCTGTCGGTAATGTCTTTGTTGAGAAAAATGCTGATCTGCGGGCGACCTTCCCAGTTTTGGCTCAGGCTTTGGGCGCTTTTAATCGCGATGTACAACAAACAAGGCAACAACAAGGTAATGGCGATGATCAGCACCGTGTTGATGGTGGCCATGGGTGTGCGACGCATATCGCCGAGGGTTGCGAATAGAACTTGCAGGTGTCGAGTGAGGTAGGTCAGCATCTAACTTTCCTCCTCAGGGTTGGTTTGGCGCGGAATCGGTTGTGCAAGGTTCATCAATTGTCCGTGTGCCAGATGAATCGTACGATTGCCCAGACGCTCGATCTGCCGAAAATCATGGGTGGCGATCATGACGGTAACACCAACCCGATTAAAGTCAGCAAAAATA
>JAUHZM010000243.1 GCA_030426005.1 Gammaproteobacteria bacterium | reverse complement strand
AACTGGGCGTGCTAGCTCTGCATTGATCGACCATTTGACGGTTGATTACTACGGCACGGCGACCCCAATCAATCAAGTGGCTAACGTGTCTGTGCAAGACGCACGTACCTTGGCGGTACAACCATGGGAAAAGAACATGGTTCCGGTGGTTGAGCGTGCAATTATGGAAGCAAACCTGGGATTCAACCCAGTGACTGCCGGCGATATCATTCGAATTCCGATGCCACCGTTGACTGAAGAGCGTCGTAAAGAAATGGTCAAAGTTGCTGCATCAGAAGGTGAGAGCGGCAAAATCGCTATCCGTAATATTCGCCGTGATGCGAACAGTGATTTCAAATCGTTGCTAAAAGACAAGGAAATCAGCGAGGACGAAGAAAAGCAAGCTGAAGACCGAGTACAAAAACTGACCGATAAATATGTTGCCGAAGTGGATGAGGTAGTTAAAGAGAAGGAAGCCGAGATTCTGACCGTCTAAGGCGGGCTAGCTGGATTTGCCTGACGGACGACGTCTTCCTATGTTGAAAAAATTACGTACACTGTTGGGATTATATCGGGCCTCCACACCTAAGCGGATTCCAGATATCAACCCGAAACCGAATCACGTCGCCGTGATTATGGATGGTAACGGTCGTTGGGCAAATGCGCAGGGATTGTCGCGCGTCGCAGGTCATAAACGTGGTGTGGATTCCGTCAAGTCATTGATCAAGAGCTGTATCCAGCACGATATTGGCTATCTCTCCATTTTTGCGTTTAGCAGTGAAAACTGGCGTCGTCCGAAATCTGAGGTCGACGCGCTGATGGATTTGTTGGGTAACGCATTGGAGACACAGACCAAAAAACTCAACGAGAATGGTGTGCGTCTTAAGTTGCTCGGCGACCTAACTAAATTCAGCCCTCGAATCCAACAGCTTGCCAAACAAGCGCAAGCGGAAACTGCGCATAACACCAAGTTAGTGTTCGCAGTGGCTATCAATTACGGTGGACGCTGGGATATCGCGCAGGCAAGTCGTCGTTTGGCTGAAAAGGTCGAACGTGGTGAAATGGCAGCGGCGCAAGTAACCGAAGAAGCCATTGCAGGTGAGCTGGTGACTGCGGACATGCCTGATCCAGACTTGTTTATTCGTACCTCCGGGGAATACCGCATCAGTAACTTCCTGTTATGGCAGGCAGCTTACGCCGAGTTCTATTTTACTGATGTCCTTTGGCCGGATTTCGATGAGCATGAATTTACTGAGGCCTTGTTGAAATATACTCGACGTGACCGTCGTTTTGGTGGTGCGGTTGATAAGGTCACAGGTGATCAGGCCGCGCTCGCTGATGATAACAATACCAATACAGCGCGCGGAGAAGCTGCCTAGAATGTTAAAACAACGAGTTATAACCGCCTTGGTGCTGGCAGCGATCGTACTGAGCGCCTTGTTTATTCCTAACCCGCTACTTTGGCGTGGTTTGATCACTGTGGTGGTGTTATTGGCATTCTACGAGTGGCTGCGTTTTTGTAAGATTGACAACTTGCCGCAAAAAGCGGTCGCTTATGGCGCATTCGGTGCTGCCTTGTACTTTATGCAGAGCGGCATGTTGGCCTTAGACTGGGTGATCCCAGTGGTGTGCATTTTGTGGTTGGTGCTGTTGATATTTACCATGACAGATATCCTTAACGTACTGCATGCCAAATGGATTAAGTTACTGATTGGTATCGTTATTTTGTCGTCTGCGAGTTTTATCGTTATTGAAATTAAGAGTCTGGCGCACGGACCACTGTGGATTATTTGTTTCTTGTGTGCCGTCGTAGCCGCTGATATTGGCGCCTACTTTTCTGGACGACGGTTTGGGCGAGTCAAACTCGCACCTTCAATCAGCCCCGGTAAAACCGTTGAAGGCTTCTTTGGTGGTTTGGCCTTTGTGGCGCTCATTTACATTCCCGCTTTGTTCTATCTGTTCAGTGCCGATGCTGCGAGTCTGTTGTTGCTTACCGTGTTGGTAACGGCGGTGGTCTCGGTCGGTGGTGATTTGTTCGAAAGTAAGCTGAAGCGCCATGTCGGCCTAAAAGATAGTAGCCAGATACTGCCAGGCCATGGTGGTATCTTGGATCGAATCGACAGTATCTTGGCTGGGGTCAATTTCTTTGCACTTGGTTTGTTGGTGCTGGGGTATCTCGGTTAATCAAGTGTTGTGCTGGTAGGCATATGAGTAACACAAAGCAAACGCTGGTGATTCTTGGGTCGACCGGCTCGGTCGGTCAGAGTACGCTGAAGGTCGTGCAACTGCACCCAGAGAAGTATCAAGTGGTCGGTCTGACGGCGAATACGAATGTCGCTGATATGTTCGAGCAATGTCAGCAATTTAAGCCCAATACTGTAGTCATGGCTGACCCGCAAAGCGCGCAAGAATTATCCTCTAAATTGGCACAGCATGGCTTGTCTGACATCGCGGTTGAGAGCGGGGCAGATGCATTAAACCAACTGGCCGCGATGAGTTCGGCAACGACGGTTATGTCCGCAATCGTCGGTGCGGCAGGCTTGGAACCGACATTGGCCGCGGTACGCGCAGGTAAGCGTGTTTTAATCGCCAATAAAGAACCTTTGGTCATGACCGGCGATCTATTTATGCGCGAAGCCAAGGCCTCAGGTGCGACCATTCTGCCGATCGACAGTGAGCATAACGCAATTTTTCAGTGTTTACCCGATGATCAGTCGCAACGCACGGTTAACAAAATTCATTTAACCGCATCCGGCGGACCATTCCGTGGCCGTCCGTGGTCTGAATTGCGCGACATCACACCGGATCAGGCTTGTGCGCACCCGAACTGGAGTATGGGGCGTAAGATTTCTGTTGATTCGGCCACCATGATGAATAAAGGCTTGGAGTTAATCGAAGCAGCGGCATTGTTTCAGATACCGGCTAGCAAAGTTGATATTTTGATCCATCCTCAGAGCATTATTCACTCCATGGTTGAATACGTGGATGGGTCGTTCCTGGCACAACTTGGTGCCCCTGATATGTGTATTCCGATCGCTCATGCGCTGGCCTGGCCAGATCGTATCCAATCTGGTGCGGAGACTTTGGATCTGGCAGCCATTGCACGATTGGATTTCCAGACGCCGGATATGGCAAACTTGCCATGTCTACGACTTGCGCGCGAAGCAGCTGATACTGGGAACAGTGCACCTGCGGTTTTGAATTCGGCGAATGAGATCGCCGTGGATGCATTTTTACAAGGAAAAATACGCTTCACAGATATAGCCAAGGTAGTTGAAGATACGCTATCCGTGATGCCAGAATCGACAGTGAACGACCTGGAAAACGTATTAAACATTGATAATGAAGCACGGCGCATCGCAGGTGCAAGTCTAGAATCCAGATTGATTTAGAGACACGTTTACCGTGTTGGGTGGTGACATGGGTTTTTTCTACAGCGTAATCGGATTTTTATTGGCCATTGGTATCCTGGTCACGGTGCACGAGTATGGGCATTACTGGATGGCTCGTAAACTCGGTGTTAAGGTGCTGAGATTCTCGGTTGGTTTTGGTAAACCATTATGGAAACGTGTGGCGGGTCCTGATCGGACTGAGTACGTGCTTGCAGCGATTCCGCTGGGTGGTTACGTCAAAATGCTTGGCGAGAATGACCCAGATACGCCAATTGCCGACAATGAACGTCATCGGGCGTTTGATAATCAGGCGGTATGGAAGCGCGCGTTGATTGTTGCGGCCGGCCCGGGCATCAACTTTTTGTTTGCGATTACCTTATTTATGGTGCTTGGCTTGCAGGATGCTCAACGATTAGTGCCGGTATTAGGGGAAGTGGCACAAAGCTCACCGCTGGGTCAGGCCGGTGTAGAGTCTGGCGCGCGCCTGTTAAGTATCGATGGCAAGCCGTATCGTTATTACAACGAGCACGATGTTTACATCTTTAACAAGCTGTTAACGCGTGCCCCCATCAACCTCACCGTGCAGAATGAGTCTGGTGTACGTGATATCTCGATGCCAACTCAGGATATTCCTATTTATAAAATTAGCCCGGCCACGTTGATGCGCCAGCTCGGTTTTACGCCTATCGCGGCACCGCCGACCACAGAGGTTGGGGCTGTGTCAGAAGGTTATCCTGCTCACGACAAAGGGTTGTTGCCCGGTGATAAATTCATCTCGATTAATGGCGAGCCGGTGCTTGATTGGTCGGATCTAGTGCGCATCGTGCAACCCAGTTTTGGGCAACCGCTAGCTTTGGTGATGGAGCGAGACGGCGATCAGTTTGAGTTGACGCTGACACCGAAGACTGAAGAAGCGCAAGGTCAGAAATACGGCGTCGTTGGGGTCAGTGCGAAGCCGATACCGCGCCCGGATTCTCAGTTTGTCACTGTGTCGCATTCGCCAATCGAAGCGGTTATTGCCGGTGCGGAGGAGACGTGGTTGATGTCGCTGACCATGGTGCGCATGCTCGGCAAAATGATCACGTTACAAGTTTCGCACAAAAATGTGAATGGTCCGATCATGATCGCCGATGTGGCGGGTCAGGTGATTCAAATCGGTTGGGAATCGTATGTGTCTTTTCTGGCCCTAATCAGCATCAGCCTTGGGGTAATGAATTTGTTGCCAGTGCCGATGTTAGATGGTGGTCATTTGTTGCGTTTCGCGATCGAAGTGGTGGCGGGTCGACGAATATCGGAGAAAGTTTACTTGGCGATTCAGCCTTTAGGCTTATTGATGCTTGCGGGCTTAATGAGTCTGGCTTTTTATAATGATATTTCGTCAATATTCAATTAGAATCAGCACACGTTCCCGAGTAGCGTACTCACTGCGTGCCACAATAATAACAACATTCAGAGACTAACCCGCACCGCTATTTCCGTGCCCAGAACATTGAGAATTATATGATCAAGAAACTCTGTATCTGCCTAATTTTAG
>JAUHZM010000242.1 GCA_030426005.1 Gammaproteobacteria bacterium | reverse complement strand
TAGGTTGTCCATTTGCATTGACGGCAATTGGCGCATTGCCCATTGTTCCATCGTTATCTTCATCTGTATGCCCTGCTTCTGCTACATCATTCAAACCATCGTTGTCAGAATCTAAATCCAAACGATCTGGAATTCCGTCGCCATCAGAGTCTCGATTTGATCCCTCGCCACCCTCGTAAATATCGAGAATGCCATCGTTATCATCGTCAGGATCTGCAACGCCGTTGGCACCGTTATCTGGGAGGCCGTCTCCGTCGCTATCTGTTGTGGCCGACACATAGTCGTCAACACCGTCATTGTCTGCATCCGCTGGATAGCTTGCCGAATAGTTAACCAACAAGTTTCCAACTTGATCTGCCACTAAACTTGCCAACCCGTTGGTTGCAACGCCGCCATCGATCCGGCCATCACCGTTGCCGTCCAGCGTGGCATAGGTGCTACCAAGGCCAGCAATCAATCCTGACTCAAGAAGATCATTCAAACCATCGTTATCAGAATCGAGATCGAGGAAAGTTGGCGTTCCGTCGTTGTCGCTGTCGACAGGGACACCACCATTTGGCCGCTCTGTGCTCTGATGTGAGTCCCACGGTGCATTCGCCAATTCATACCGGCCATCACCATCGGTATCCCAGGTCTCATGTGAAGCATTGGCTTGAAACTCAATGATGTCCAGAATGCCGTCATTGTCTGAGTCCAGATCTAAACGGTCAGGAATTCCGTCACCGTCTGAATCACGCGTCGAACCTTCGCCGCCTTCGTGGATATCCAAGATGCCATCGTTGTCATCATCCGGGTCAGAGACGCCGTTAGGGTCAAAGTCAGGGATACCATCGCCATCAGAATCGGTCATCGAATCAGCTGCCAAAATGTCACAAGCATTAGCTTTGGTGCTGTAGTTAAGTTCTTCTGAGACGGTCACCAATTGATAGCCCGGAATAGAACTTGGCTTTACGGGTAAAAACTTAGAATTTGTCTCGTCATCACCCGGGAAGATCACCTCAACAGAGTAAACTGCGTTCGGATCAACACCACCAAAATGGGCCAGCGAAAGATCCTGTGAGCCACGGCCAGTACCACCATTGATGGTTTTCACTGAAATTGGAGCATTACCGAGCGTGTCTGAATTGGGGCCCGTACACTCCCATAGGCGCACAGTTGAACCAATGGCAGGAGCAGTTGTGTTGGCCAAATCGGTTTGAGGGTTCACCATCAGATACTCGCCTGCATTGGTGGTATCTGTATAGGTGTTCAACCAAATCACAGCCTGTTGTCCACGGCTGTTCTCACCGACCTCTTCTGCATGACTGTTAAGAATCAAATCTAAGTCGCCATCAAGGTCCAAATCAGCGAACGCGGAGCCAGTTGTGACATAGGAATAAGGCGCAACCTGATCCTTATCCTCTGGCGAAGTAGACCAAACCAGTGGGCCGTTGATAAATTGTGTGAAGGTCGCCTGATCGCTTGCGTTGACGCCGTCATTGCGGAAAATCGCATCAGAACAAGTGGAGCAGCTCTTGCCCAACCAAAGATCTGCATCGCCATCATTATCGATATCACCACAAGAAACCATGTCATGCGCGGCGTAGATGACCACACCATTGTTGCTGTCTACAGAAGTGTTTACGATTTTGACTGGATCTGTGAAAGCAGATGCCCCTTCATCCCAGTAATAAATGACGTTTAAGCCAGTCGCTGATTCATCCCCGGTCGCGGTATAACCTCTTGGCGCGCTGGAGACGATATCCAAGTAGCCATCATTGTTCAAATCACATGAAGCCACTGAGCCAGGCTTGCGTCGGTCTTCTTCGTCATACCCGACAATATTCAAGCCAGCGGTCGACATGGCAGTTGAACTAAACCCATTCGCGCCACCAAGATATACGTCAACCGTGGACAACTGATTCGATTCAATATTGCGTCGAGCAACGACATCAATAAAGCCATCTAGGTTCAAATCCGACGTGGTTAGGTTGTCGCCAAATTTATCGGCCGCCTGAACCAATGCAGTGTCGCTTCGGCTCAAGACACCGCCGTTGTTAACGTACACGAATAAACCAGCTTCGCCTTCATCAACGGCAAGATCAAGATCACCGTCATTATCGAAGTCCATAGCCGCCAACCCTTCAGCACCAGAGGCGTAGTCTAAGTACCCCCCTGTCGTGCTATGAAAAACATCGTTATTCGCGTTGTTGTCGTTGCCGAAGTCTTTGTACTCATTTGAGTCTGCGGAAGCCACCACACCGGGCTGACCATCACTATTTGGCGATGTCACAGCAATCACTTGTGTTTTACTCGAGTCAAACCCACGCGCGCCATCTCCAACAAAGATGGTCACTGAATTTCTTCCAGCAACTGCGATGTCCGCGATGCCATCACCACTGAAATCGCCTGCAACCACAGAACGTACACCACCACCTGGCACATCGAGCACAACTCGATTGTCTGCAGAAAATCGACCATCGGCCATTTCATCTGCGGTGTAGCTCATGCCAGTCTGACCGGCGGCGGGATTTTGGAAGAACACTTCGATGCCGCTCTCGACCGCGAGAATGATATCGGGGAATCCATCTGCATCGAGGTTGGCCACAGAGACGCCGCCAAACTTAGCCGCTGAAGCGGTCTCGATAAAATTGCCATACTTCCAATGGTTACCAGCTTGCGCGACCTGCGTAGCACTCAGTGCCACCAAGAGACCGGCTGCAAGAGGCGTGAGTTTAAAGGCGCTTTTGATCATCGTTGTATCCTTAAAATTCTGTCTTGAGCAGCAAATCCAGCACGAATTGGCCGGATTTTTGTGAGCTCAAGTCTAAAAGTTGCGTGCTTTTTATTCTGATAACCCGAGCAAACTTTCACCTCACTCAGCTTGAACCAGCGCACAGTCCAATCAAAAATCAACTGAACTTCAGTCACTTAAATCGCCCAATCGGGATAAATCTGTAGCGGCCAGAGGTTGGATTTCATGACACAGCTCCCAATAACAGATCAATGAGCAAAATCTGCCACTTCATGTCGAACGGCTGAAGGGACATCAGAAAATGTTTACACTTACCTGTCGCCCACAAGGACAATACGAATGAAATCCAAATTATTAGCGGTTGCAGTGCTTGCACTTGGCGTCGCGAGCTGTACGCAGGAAACACAAAATCAATTCGGACGAGCAGTCCAAAACTGGACTGGTACGGATGGCATTTTAGAAATCTATGCCGGGGAAAAATTGGTCAAACGCTTTATGAAAATTGATAAGCTAACAACCGCTGCAGGCACCTCCAGTGGCAACGATCGTCCTTACCGCTATGGATACGGCGTGATTGACACCAACCTCGATGGCATTGCCAATGACGGCAACAGCAAGGTTTATTTCGAGTTTAGTGACTACTCAACTTCCTACATTTTCTACGAGAAACCATGAACGACTTTATCGACGCGCTCAAGCAACAATTCCCAGACGGCACTGTAGAGATTACTGGCGAGGGCGGAAAGTTTTTGGCCACAGTGGTGAGCGAGCAATTTGCAGGTTTGAGCAAAATCGCCAGACACAAATTGGTCTACAAAGCGCTCAACCCGTACATTGCCAGCGGCGAAATTCACGCGCTAACCATTGTTGCCAATACGGCCAGCGAAGCTTAAGCCCGCGTCGCGGCTTTGTAATGTCGGCGACACACTGACTCATAGCGGTCATTGCCGCCGATTTCCACCTGTGACCCTTGGGTGACCGCTCGACCATCGGCGTCGAGCCGGATCACCATGGTGGCTTTTCGCCCACAGTGGCACACCGTCTTGAGTTCGGTAAGTTTTTCAGCAATCGCCAACAAAACCTTGCTTCCAGGAAATAGCTTTCCCTGAAAATCTGTGCGCAGCCCAAAGCACAGTACTGGAATATTGAGCTCATCAACAATGTCGCTCAGTTGCCAAACCTGGGCTTCAGTCAAAAACTGCGCCTCATCCACCAATACACAAGCCAAAGGTTGAGCATCGTGCTGCAACCTTACAGATCGCAGCAAATCCGTTTGATCATCATACAAATTCGCCTCGGATTGCAAACCAATACGCGAGCTGATTTGCCCGACCGCAACACGGTCATCAATCGCCGCCGTATAAAGCGCCACGGCCATACCGCGTTCTTTGTAGTTGTGAGCACTTTGCAACAGAACCGTGCTTTTTCCCGCATCCATTGCGGAATAATAAAAATACAGTTGCGCCATCAGAGCTGATCCCGCTGTGCACGATCGACGGCCAATTGAATCAATCGATCGACCAAATCGGTCAACGCAACACCGCTGGCTTCCCACAGCTTTGGGTACATTGAAATGGCAGTGAAACCGGGCAGCGTATTGGCCTCGATTAGCCTTGGCACGCCATCAGCGCCAATTAAAAAGTCCACTCTAGACATCCCCTCTAGCCCCAGCGCCTTGTAGACTTCAACCGCATAGTTGCGAACCTGCTGTGTGGTCTCCTCCGACAGCTTTGCCGGAATTTCCGTACGCGATTCACCCAGTACATACTTGTCATCGAAATCGTAGAACTGTTGGCTGGTGATGATTTGCCCCACCACAGAGGCCTGCGGTGCTTCATTGCCAAGCACAGCCACTTCCACTTCCATGGCCTGCTCTACTGCCGTTTCGACGATGGCAAGCACGCCGTGCTTAAAGGCCTCATCTAGCGCGTCGCCAAGCCCATCACTCGAACCAACACGCACCACCCCGACCGAAGAGCCTTGGCAAGACGCTTTAACGAACAATGGAAACGTGTGTGACGTTGCAATCTCATCAATCACAGCCTCAGGACGTGCGCGGTAATCGTGCCTCGCCACGGCGCTGTAAAACACCTGTGGCACATCAGTGCCCTCGATCAATCGGCGCGTCTGCACCTTGTCGAAAGCATTGGCGCTACCCTGAACATCTGGGCCGACAAAGGGCA
>JAUHZM010000241.1 GCA_030426005.1 Gammaproteobacteria bacterium | reverse complement strand
AGTGTGGCACCTTCATCGGTTCGACTAGAGATCGACATGCCCGTAATGGCAGCTGGGTCCTCCAGAGTGTCAAAAAATTTATACAGCGCTCGGTCGGTTCCATCGGTACCCAAACCACACAAACTGACGTAGTACCGCTGATCTGGGACAAGATCTTCAACAATAAGCGACACCAAATCTCCGGTATTGCCACCGCTTTGTGCGGTGTCAGTTGGCGTTCCACACATGGTGTTGCTTGTGTTAGTACCGTATTCAAACCATGTGGTGATATAGGTTCCACTTAAGATTTCACCATTAAGCTGAGCTGAGGTCTGGCCGATATTTGTCACTGCCAATGTGGCGACATCCGTATCAGCATCCGGCGAATAGAAACTCTTGATCACGCCCGAAGAGCGCTTACCCAAATCACTCACCGCACACGCTCGAAAATAATATGTGTTACGAGGTGCTAACCCGGTTTGAGTCTTGTAATAGGTTTGGCCTTCAGCGCGAAGAACAGCATTACTTGGAATTGATGATCCGCACTCCAACGTCGACTCGGTACCAAACTTAAACCAAACGTACGCATTGTCTGGCGCTTTTAAAAGCGTCATCCTCAACCCAGCTGAAGTCGCTTGTAACGACGTTGCATTCTCAGTAACAACTTGGACTTCTGAGTTAGCGATTGGAATTAGGTAGTTCTTATACTTAATGAACTGTGTGTTAGCTGTAACATCCAAAGAATGGAAGGCTGCCGAAACACAAAGTAGTACCAATATTTTCTTGATTAATGTCATTTGGTAATCGTAAGTTGTTAGAAAAATAAATTTTATACTTCTGCCAAGGTAGCTCTACCACTCACAAGTGGCTGGTTACCCTAGCTTGGCAACTCAGTAAATGACTGTTTTAATCTCTGCGAGTGTTTTTGGACCATCCACAATACACTGGTCCAGAAATAGTTGAATCGGATCTCCGCTTGCTCGAGCCGCAAGGAGGGCTGAATAAAGTTCTGGATATCTTACGTAGGAATAGGACAACACATACACACCAGAGCCAGAGTCAGCACACCCGTCGGGATTCCCTGCAGCGGTATCTAACTCAACTCTAATCGATGACCCGACGAGGAGTTTTTTTACGGTACTCGTCGTGGTTAAACCCGCTGCTTGACACGTGAATGAAAGGCTCAACAAACCTAGGGTAAATGCAGACGCAATTATATTTCGAAGCATATGAATATCCTTTTCTCTGGATGTCCTTGTGTTGTAGGAGCTTAGAGATTACCACAATATGCAAAATAGACAAGCTGTACATTTGACTATTTTAGTCAGCGATTCCGCTACTTGAATTACTGGGGTCGTAATTCCTCAGTAAACACCCTGGAAAAATTGCAACACCCCTCCCCAATCCCGAACCAGCTCATCGTACCCACGACGCCGAAAACGTACTTTCGCACCCGGCAAGCGTTGACTCAACGCAGCACCTGATCGTTGGCTAATGCAGCCTAGCTTGGGGTAGCCGCCCATGGTTTGGCGGTCGTTGAGGAGTACTACTGGGTTGCCATCTGGCGGTACTTGAACGGCACCGTAGGCGATGCCTTCAGAATAGAGCTGCTCTATATCATGTGTGACTTTGGGCCCAGCTAATTGATAGCCCATGCGACTGCTGGCGGGTTGTACTTCAAATTCGGATTCAAAGAAGGCGTCGATGGTTTCAGCAGGAAATAAATGTGATTGATATCCGAGTAAAATATCCAGCGTGAGCGGTTCGGTGTAGTTTGGTACAAATCGCTGGGGGACAGCGGTTTGCAGCGCGTGCGGCTGAATGGAAGTGAACGAGACACCACCGCCTGGCTTTAACACTGGGGTTTCAGGCAATTGTTCTTTTTCGACCCAGGAGCGACTACCGTAGCTTTGCGGCCAGTCAAGCTCGCCAGCGAAGGCCAAATAGGCTCGCAATCCCACGCGAGGAAAACCAAATTCCAGGGTATCACCACGGCGTAAATTATACGATTGCCACCCATCTACTGGCATGCCATTCAGCGTTGCATTAAGGTCGGCGCCGGTGAGCGCGACACGTACATCGTGCAAGATATCAAACACAACATCGCCGACGGTAATTTCCAACATGGCAGTGTCGTACGGCTGTTGCAGCAACCGATTCGCCCAGAAGAATGCATGACGATCCGCAGCACCTGACTCGGTGACGCCATGGTGCATACTCTGCTTGCGACCGAGGTCTTGCACTTGTACCACACCGCCCGCTCGCGTTAGTCGGCACACCTGCGTCATTCGGATACTACCCCCGCCAGTCGATCAAACTCAGTACGATCTATCGGCACGAACTCAAGCGTATCACCGGCATTGAAATCACCCGGTGCAGGCAATTGTGGCGCACGCCCAATTATCTGCCAGCCGCCCGGTGACGCACTCGGATAAATCGCTGTCTGGCGATCAGCGATAGCCACACTGCCAGCAGGAACGGTCGCACGAAAACTAGCGCGCCGTGGCGCAGAAAGGCGTTCATCGACGTGCCCTAAATAAGCAAAGCCAGGTAAAAATCCGACCGCAAACACGGTGTAGGTGAGCTGACTATGGATTGACGCAACCTCGCCCGGGCTAAGCTTTTTAAGGGTAGAAAACTCGTGCATATCCAATCCTAGCTCGGGATCGTAACAAACTGGTATCTGGTGATGACGGCTTACTAAATCAGACTCCAAGTCAATCTCAGAAAGCCAGCTCCGAATGGCCGTCTCGACACGCCCCCAGTCAATCGACAAAATATCTATCTGGACCATCACGCTACAATACGCTGGCACGGTGTTAACGATCGCCGCGCCGAACTGTCTCCGTAGGCGACTGGCCAAATCGCCGATCAAGGCAACCAACTGTGCATCCGGCAAGGCGCCTTCATCGAGACTCCAGGTCAGCAGCCAGGTATCAACTGACACCGGTGCAATGTCAGGGACCGACCTCATAGCGATTTGAGTCGTTGTGCCAGCCGCTCAGCAGCGCTGACCGAGGCCGGGTTATCGCCGTGCAGACACACCGAGTCTGCTTTGACAGAGACCACAGCACCGCCGTGCGCGATAACCTGCTCTCGGTGGTAAAGTTCATCGACCTGCGCCAGTATCAAATCCACCGAGTTGTGCACCGCGGTCGACTCCGACCGGGCCGTCAGCTGACCATTCTCTTGATACAGGCGATCCGCAAAAGCTTCTAAGCACAAAGTTACGTCAGCCTGGTTCGCGAGTGTACGCATCGCCGAGGTAGTCGCCGTCGCGGACACCATCCATGTTAAAGGCAAATCGTAGTCCACCAGCCACGCTAACACGCGCTCAAACAAGCTGGTATCGCGGCTCACATCGTTATATAGCGCACCATGCAATTTAAGGTACTTCAGCGGTGCATTGACACGCTCGCACACCGCGCGCAGTCGGTCGACCTGTTCGCTCAAGGTATCTCTCAGCGCTTGATCCGACATCACCATACTGCGGCGACCAAAGTGATCACGATCTGGGTAGCTTGGGTGTGCACCGATCATAACCGAATGCATCAAACAGGCCTCAACCGAGCTGGTCATCGATGCGAGATCACCGGCGTGCCCACCACAGGCGATGCTGGCTTGATCTAGATGCGGGTACAACAGCAGATCGGTGTCCAGCCCTTCGCCAAGATCGGCATTCAGCATCAGCGTTCTATTTGTCTTGTTCGCAGTTCGGGTCATGTGCCGAGCTTGCCATGCAGCCTACTTTCCCGCAATCACCAAATCCAAAAAGACGGGTACAAAAAAACGGCCACCCGACTAATCGGGTGACCGCTTATTCCTAAACAACACGGGCTGAGTTACCCGTGCTGTAATTTGCCAATCAAATCAATTGGACGATGCCTGTAGTCGTACGCCAGAGTACGCGCTGTAACCGCGTAAACGAATGTACCAAGTCCCGGCAGTCGGGTTGTTGAACGTACAGGTTTCATTGTTGCCATTTCGGTATGGACGGCAATCGTAAGTAGATGTGGTTGGGCTGCTGCCATAACGCACATACAAATCCGCATCGCCTGAACCACCACTGATTTGCACAACCAACTGTGATTGACCCGCTGGAACGTCCAACGTGGTTTCTTGCCAGCTATTGCGTGCACCAGAGATACCAGAAATATCAATGCTGTCCGCCTCACCGCCACCGCTGCCTGCGGTGTAATCTGCAACCAATGTCACACCTGAGTACGTTGAGTAAGCACGAACCATCACATGATACGTTCCCGCGCTAGGTGCACTCACCGTACAGGTTTCGTTGTTACCGTTCAGCCATGGACGGCAATCATACGAAGACGTGGTTGGCGCAGAGCCAAAACGCGTGTACAAATCCGCATCGCCTGAGCCACCAGAGATAGTGAAGGTCAGGTCACTGGCCCCCGCAGGCACTTCCAGTGTGAAACGTTGCTCATTGCCGGTTGAACCAGACAGACCTGTCTCAGGCACGCCTTTTTCCAACACGCCGTCACCACCTGGTGGTGGTGTGGTGCCTGACGCTGCAGCAACTGCAGCTGCCGCATCAACAATACCGGTACCACAACTTGAGCATGTGCCAGGAAAGCTGCGGGCAGTCGACTTCAGAATGCTCTCTACTTCAGCAGGGGTAATGCCAGAATCAACGGCATACAACAGCGCCGCTGCACCAGCAACATGAGGTGCGGCCATACTGGTACCTTGGAAATACGCGTAACCGTCACCTGCTGGTGCGCCAGAACCCGTATTCACAGTCGACAATACACCGTCTGAGGTACCCGTGCTTTGATCACCACCCGGTGCCGCCACGTCAACTACGCTACCGAAGTTAGAGTAGTACGCTTTGGAACCAGAACGGCCAACAGAAGCAACCGTCACCACATTATTACAGTTTGCTGGGTTAGCATTTGACGCATTGATGTTGGAGTTACCCGCCGCAACAACAAC
>JAUHZM010000240.1 GCA_030426005.1 Gammaproteobacteria bacterium | reverse complement strand
GATTCAATTTGGTATCGCTGCTGCAACATGACCGACAAGCGACCATATTGTTTGCTACCAGGTTGAGCCGCCATCCGATCGACCACTTCTTTCTGCAGCATCACGACCTGAGTGGCTATGTGGTCTGCATATTGCAGTAAATGAAACAACACGGGGCTAGAGATATTGTACGGCAGGTTACCAATAACCTTGACCGCGCCGCCATGGCTTAGCACTGGTGCTAAATCAAATTGCAGTATGTCAATTCCGTGCACAGTCAGATTGGTCTCCGTACGCGACTCCCAATAGCGCACCAAGTCGCGATCGAACTCCACCAAATGCAGATGCCCTGCCAACGGCAGCAGTAACTCGGTAAGAGCGCCTCGACCCGGTCCAATTTCCAATACCGTATCGCTTGCCTTGACCGCCAGGCTATCCACGATTTTGCGGATAATATTGGGGTCCTGTAAAAAGTTTTGCCCAAGCGCTTTACGTGGAGCGGCAAATTCAGCCATGACTCGCCTCCTGATCTGACTTGGCCTGACTGACGCTCATCAAGCGCGCCTGTTGTAGCGCGACCTTAAGGCTACCAATGTCCGCCCGCCCCGTGCCCGCAATGTCAAACGCGGTACCATGGTCTACCGAGGTCCGAATAATCGGCAGCCCCAGGGTGATATTGGCTGCCTGACCAAAACCTTGATACTTCAATACTGGCAAACCTTGATCATGATACATGGCAACTGCAACATCGGCATTTCTAAGATATTTCTCGGTAAACAGCGTATCGGCGGGTAACGGTCCAACCACATCCAGACCCACATCACGTAATTCCGCCAAGGCTGGCTCAATAATCTCGATCTCTTCTCTACCCAGGTGCCCACCTTCCCCAGCGTGGGGATTCAGACCACACACCAGTAAACGCGGCGACTGTAGCCCAAACTTACTGCGCAGGTCGTGATCGATAATTTGGCAGATTTGTTTGATTCGCTCGCCAGAGATGGCGTCACTCACCTCGCGCAAGGGCAAATGCGTGGTAATCAACGCCACACGCAACTCACTACTGGCTAACAACATAACCGGCATCGCCGCGCCCGTACGCTCAGCAAGGTATTCGGTATGGCCGCTAAAAGGCACGCCCGCGTCGTTAATAACCCCTTTATGCAAAGGACCCGTGACCATTGCTGCGAACTCACCGTCTAGGCATCCATCGATGGCCACATCCAACATACAAATCACACCGTCGACGTTGGCGGTACTGGGCTCGCCACAGACGTCTGGGTCATCGACCGTTACATTGCGAATCACCAACTCATCGGACAAGGTCAGACCTAAGCGTGCTGCGCGTTGAGTCAACAAGCGTGTGTCACCGATAATAACGGTATTGGATAAGCCGCCGAGCTGCGCCAATTGAAGCACCAAGTCGGGACCAATGCCGGCCGGTTCACCAACTGTCAAGGCGATGGGTTTGTGTGATGCTGTCGTCATGCTCGCAATTATACCTTCTCTGCGATTACCGAACGGTTATTTTCTGATATGACGCTCGTTCCTCGGAGCACCATTTGCTAGAATCGACCTTTTACGATACGCCATCCCACGAATGACTACTCGCCCGCTTCATATCGTCGTTTTAGCCGCCGGCAAAGGCAGCCGCATGAACTCAGACCTGCCAAAGGTACTACACCAAATCGCCGGTCAAAGCCTACTCGCGCACGTACTGAAAAGCGCCTTCTCGCTTGGGCCAGACTGCATCCACGTGGTCGTTGGTCACCAGAAGCAGCAGGTAATTGACGCGTTTTCTAATCATCCTGAGAAACAACGCCTGAATTGGGTTGAGCAAACTGAACAACTCGGCACTGGGCACGCTGTATCCACCGCGATGCCAGCGATACCAACGGACGCCAATGTGCTGATGTTGACCGCTGATGTGCCCTTGATTCAAGCGCACACCCTGCGCGCCATGGTGAGCGCCATGGCACATGCACCATTGGCATTACTCACTGCAGAGGTGAGCAACCCATTTGGATTGGGCCGAATCACACGTGATGCCAGTGGCAATATCACCGGTATTGTGGAACAAAAAGATGCCACTGAAGCGCAGCGTGCTATTCGTGAAATTAATTCCGGCATCTTATGTGCACGCAGTGCAGATTTAGCGCGCTGGCTACAACAAATTGGCAATCAGAATGCACAGCAAGAATATTATCTGACCGACATAGTGGCTCTGGCTCATGAGGAAGGTGCACCAGTATTTGGAACGCAACCTGAATCTGAAACTGAAGTCATGGGTATTAATACCCGTGTGCAATTGGCCGAGGTGGAGCGTTTGTTCCAACAGGCAATCGTCGAAACGCTCATGGTGTCTGGTGTGACCATGCGCGATCCAGCACGAGTTGATATTCGTGGTGATGTCACGATTGGCAGTGACACAGAATTGGACATCAATGTGGTGATCGAAGGCCCCACGCACATCGGCCGCAATGTAAAGATCGGACCAAACTGCGTGATTAAAGCCAGTCGACTGGCTGACAATGTGACAATCCACGCCAACACAGTGATTGAAGAAGCCGAACTATACAGCGGTGTTAATGCAGGCCCATTCGCGCGTCTGCGACCCGGCACTGTGTTGCATGACAACGTTCGGATCGGCAATTTTGTGGAAACCAAAAACGCGCAGTTATCCAGTGGTGCTAAAGTCAACCACCTAAGTTACGTTGGCGACGCGCTGGTTGGCAGCGACACCAACATCGGTGCCGGGGTCATTACCTGCAATTACGACGGCGCCAACAAGCACCAAACGGTCATCGGCAATAACGTCTTCGTTGGTTCAGATTGCCAGCTTGTTGCGCCCGTCACCATTGGCGACGACGCAACCATTGGTGCTGGCTCAACGATTACCACGGATGTTGAGAGTGGCAAACTGGCTATCAGTCGCGGACGACAAAGACAAATCTCTGGCTGGCAGCGGCCTACTAAAGACAAAAAATAGGGTTTACTTCTATGTGTGGAATTGTTGGCGCGGTCGCTTCGCGCGATATCACTCCGACCTTGCTCGACGGTCTGCGACGACTCGAATACAGAGGCTATGATTCTGCCGGTCTGGCGGTGGTCAATGCCGCTGGCGATCTGGATCTGCGCCGCAGCGTTGGTCGTGTTGCGAGTCTCAAAGCTATTACCGAGCAGGTCGAGGGCCATGTGGGCATCGCACACACACGCTGGGCAACACATGGTCGCCCAGCAGAAAACAATGCCCATCCACACACCAGCTCGTCGCAGGTTGCCGTGGTACACAATGGCATTATTGAGAACCATCAAGAATTACGCAGTCGACAGATTGAGTTGGGCTTTCCGTTCAGCTCAGAAACTGATACCGAAGTCATCGTGCACCAGATCGACTGGCATATGCAGCAAGGCAAGGATTTGCTGACGGCTGTGAAAGCCACAGTGAAAGAATTGCACGGTGCATATGGTCTCGGTGTGGTTTCCAAACTTGAACCAGACACCTTAGTCGCTGCACGTAGCGGCTCACCACTATTGATCGGCCTCGGTGATAACGAGAACTTTATTGCATCGGATATGTCGGCCCTGATTCCGGTCTCGAATCAGTATATGGTGCTGGAAGACGGCGATATCGCCAAAGTCACCAGCCAGTCGATTGAAATTTATGATCGCAACGGTGATCCCGTCGAGCGCAAAGTCATCATCAGTAACTTGAGTGACGACGAAACCGAGTTAGAAGGTTACGCGCACTACATGAAAAAGGAGATTCACGAACAAACGCGCGCCATTACTGAAACCCTGGAAGGCCGACTCGGTGCCGACAGTGTGTTGGAACTGCCGTTTGGCGAACAGGCGCGCGATATCTTCGACCGGACCCGTGAATTAAAAATCATTGCTTGCGGCACCAGCTACTATGCGGCGTCTGTAGCACGTTATTGGTTTGAGGAATTCGGCATCAAATGTGATGTCGAAATCGCCAGTGAGTATCGGTACCGAAAACACGTGGTCAATGACGGCACGCTGTTTGTCACGATTTCTCAGTCGGGCGAAACCCTCGACACCATGGCCGCACTCGAGATGGCCAAAGGCATGAACTACATCAACACGTTGTGTATTTGCAACGTACCCGAAAGCTCCTTGGTACGCGCCAGTGATCTGACTATTTTCACCCATGCCGGACGCGAAATCGGTGTGGCCTCAACCAAGGCATTCACCACACAGTTAGTCACCCTGTTGCTCGTAGCCATCTGTCTGCGTCGTCGCCAGGTCGGCGACGGCCGTTCAATTGACGCGGTTGAAACCGAGATCGTCAATGAGCTTCGCACCTTGCCGCAGCAGATCGAGAATGTGTTGGATTTGGAAGATCAGATCATTGCGATGTCCAAACACTTCGCCAATAAAGAACATGCCTTGTTTTTGGGTCGTGGCGCGCACTTCCCGATTGCGATGGAAGGGGCACTGAAACTGAAGGAAATCTCCTACATTCATGCCGAAGCCTACGCGGCTGGTGAATTAAAACATGGTCCTCTGGCACTAATTGATGAAGACATGCCTGTAGTTGCCGTTGCCCCGAATGACGAATTGTTAGAAAAACTCAAATCCAACTTAGAAGAAGTTCGCGCACGAGGCGGCAAATTGTTTGTGTTTGCCGATGCCGAGAGTGGTTTGCAATCCGACGCGCAAGGCATGGTCCTCAACGTGGCGCCGGTAAACAACTATATAGCCCCGATTTTATACGTGGTACCGCTACAATTACTGGCTTATCACGTTGCTCTACTCAAAGGCACCGACATCGACAAACCACGCAATCTGGCTAAATCTGTGACGGTAGAATAAGTGGATATCTCGCATATTTTCAATGAGCTGAACGATGCGCAGCGAGAAGCCGTTGCCGCACCGCCCTCGCCGGTTCTGATATTAGCTGGTGCGGGGAGCGGCAAAACTCGGGTACTGACGTCGCGCATTGCGTATCTGGTTGAGGCGCATAGCGTATCGCCCTTGTCG
>JAUHZM010000239.1 GCA_030426005.1 Gammaproteobacteria bacterium | reverse complement strand
TGACAGTCTTGGCCTGATCTATATTAACGATCAGGACGCTCGCAGCCCCGGAAGCCCGCACGTGAAAGCCAGTCTATGGGACAACGGTGCCGATCCGGTGGCGGAATTAGCCCGCATGTACCGAGTGCGTACTCAGGCGTTATCGCGCTTTGGTACACCTAATCTAAAAGCGGGACGGCCGTGGTCAGATTTGGAAGAAATTTTGGTTCCGGTATTCTATTCACACCGCTACCAACTAACCGCGGCTTCTAAGGCGATCGGCGGATGGGACTACGACTATGCGCGTAAAGGCGAGCCTGGTGCCGTTGATGCGCCCATGTTAAAGCCAGTACCGGCAGTACAGCAACGGCAAGCCATGCAGACGATCCTTGAGTCATTAACACCATTGTTTTTGACTTTGCCAGAGTCGGTGCGAGCGTTTATGGTGCCCAAAGCGGCGGAGTACGCACGTAGTCGCGAATCCGTTCATGGTAACGCTGGCGTTAGTTTCGATTTTGTGGCGCTGGCATCGAAGAGTGCGCAACACAGTCTCGCTATGTTGTTGCATCCAGAGCGCTTGGTGCGATTACAACAGCAGCATGCGAATGATCCAGCGGTACCATCCATTATCGAGCTTGGGCACGAGATTCATCAGCGCGTTGTCGTGCCGTCTGCGTCTGGTTTGAAGGCGCAGGTGCATGAATCGGTGGTGGACCTGGTGTACACCAATTATTTGAATCTAGTCCACAGCGCGGATGTGCCGGTGGCCATTAAGTCTGCCGTGATGACTGTGATCGATAGTGAAATCAAATACTTAAAGTCGGCTCTTAAACGTAAAAATAATGCATTTGCACGCTATCAACTAGCTCGTCTTGAAGCCGCCGACCCCGCGTCTGTACGACCACCACTGGCGGTTCCTGCTATGCCGCCGGGATCACCGATTTAGTCTAGCTTATGGTCTTTTTGTTTGAGCCCACTGAGTCGAGAATACGATCCGGTGAGCTCAAATGTACTAAACTTGCAAAGTTTTCTTGACGGGTAGGTCGCGAATACGCGTGCCGGACGCATGAAAAATTGCGTTGACGATGCTCGGGCAGATTGGCGGTAATCCTGGCTCGCCAACGCCACCAGGTGCTTTGTCAGATCGCAAGATATGTACGTGCAAAGGTGGTGTTTTGTTGATTCGTGTCACCGGATAATCGTAGAAATTATTCTGCACGATTTTTCCTTCTTTCACTGTAATCTCACTTTCCAGCGTCATGGAGAGTGCCATGATCATCGCTCCTTCCATCTGCGAGATGACGCGATCTGGTGTAACCACCAGGCCGCAATCGATGGCCGTGTGCATCTCCAACACCGTGACTTTGCCATCCCGGACTTCGACCTTAGTGGCTGCGGCAGCATAGGAATTAAAGCTCGCTGCCAAGCTAATTCCCCAGCCTTGCCCCTCAGGCAACGATTGATCTGCACCACTCTTGTCGACCACTTCATTGAGCACGGCTTTAAAGCGAGCGATATCTAACAGGTAGTCGGCGCTCTCATTGCCGTAATGCGTGTAGTCTTCAAAACCTTCTAAACGCGGGTTAAAAAGGCGATCTTCCCCTAAGAGTTTGAGCCACATTTGGTGTGTGCTGATACCGGCTTTGTCGGCTAACTCGTCAACAAAACAGCCGAGTCCGAAGGCATTATTGATGTTTCCCACTGCCCGCAGCCATCCGGTCCGCACATGGGTGTCCACACCGGGGTTCTCGAACAGCATATGCGGGATATCGAAGGGCACGTCTGCGAAACCCAATGACAATGACGTTGCATCCAGGTGCTTCGCCTGATCATCAAATATCCAGGCAATTGGTGGTGAGGCGACCCGTTGTAGCCAGTGGTTGCAGCCGCCTTCAGGCGTGAGTTCCGCCTTGAAATAATTCGCCGCAATGGAGTGATAGAATCCATGTTTTACATCATCTTCGCGACTCCAGATGACCTTAACAGGCTTTCCGGTGGCTTTGGCAAGTTCAACGGCTTCCAGCGTGAAGTCGCTTTTCCCTTTACGGCCAAACGCGCCGCCCATCAGTGTGTTGTGCAGTGTGACTTTGTCGGCGTCTTTTGCAGGATCAAGTCCGAGTTCCTCAAGTACTAGGCCTTTTCCCCATTGTGGTGTTTGGGTCCCGCTCCACACTGTGCAGTGTCCGTCATCACTAATGACTGCAGTGGCTGCCGGTGTTTCCATCGACATATGGTGGTGATAGGGGAAGGTGTAGCAGGCTTCGACGGTCCGGTCTGGATCAAATGTATGTTGATAGAGATCGTCCCCCTCCGTGCGAATTACCTTACCTTGATTTTTTACCTTCTCGACCAAGGCCTGTTTATAGGTTTCGGAATCGTGCGTGGCGTTCGCACCATCCTCCCAGGTCACTTTTAACCGTTTGCGGCCTTCGATCGCGGCCCAGGTATTGGTCGCTAACACCGCGACCCCGGATACGGGCTTTACCGTCACCGGCATGCTGCGCGGCTTAAGTTGGATTACATCCACCACACCAGCGACTTTTTTGGCTTCCGAGGCATCCACGTTTTTCATGCTGCCGCCAACCACCGGCGGCCGCTCGATACTGGCAATCAACATTCCCGGAAGCTGTACGTCCTGCGCGTACTCTGCCTGACCGGTAACAATTTTCTCTAAACCTTGGAGTGGCACATCACGGCCGACAATTTTAAAGTCAGCCACAGGCTTTAAGGCGAGTTCATCTGCCTTGGGCAACGGTTGTTTTGCAGCGTCGGACGCGAGTTCACCAAAACTTAGAGTGGCACCGTTTGCGGTATTGACGATTTGGTGGTTAGCGGCTTTGACCTTTGATACATCGATTTGCCAACGAGTAGCTGCAGCTTGTTCCAGCATGACGCGTGCCACCGCGCCCATCTGCCGGATGTGCGTGATAAAGCGCCGGATTGACGCCGACCCGCCAGTGCTTTGGTTACCGTACGCTGGATCAGCTTTGCCTAGAATCGCATTGACGTGATCCCAGTTTGCTTCCATCTCATCAGCAATCAATTGTGGGACGCTGGTAAGAATGCCTTGTCCCATCTCAGCGCGATGGCAGATGATGTCCACCTTGCCAGACTGGTCGATGCTCACGAATGCCCCGAGCTGATGGCTTGAGATATCAGGTGCCTTTGCAGTCGCAGTCTCTGCGCTTGCAGCCAATATTGAAGTGACAGGCGTCGCTGAGAGCATCAAGACACCGCCTGCGCGTCCGGTCAAGCTGAAGAATTCACGACGACTGAGTTTATTGAACTGGCTCATGGTTTCACCGCCTTGTTGGTATCACGCATCGCTTTTCCGGCGTCCTTGATGGCTGTTCGAATGCGTGGATAGGTGCCACAGCGACATATATTGCCCTGCATTGCGGTGTTGATATCGTCATCATTCGGGTTCGGGTTATTTTCTAGCAGGGCCGCTGCGCTCATCATCTGGCCGCTCTGACAATAACCACATTGCGGCACTTTGTGCTCAAGCCAAGCGGCCTGGACTGGGTGCAATGAACCATCAGTGGCAAGACCTTCTATAGTCGTCAACTGCTTTTCCAGTGCGGCTGAGACCGGCGTTACACAGGCGCGGATCGGTTGCCCGTCCAAGTGCACGGTACAGGCTCCGCATAAACCCATTCCACATCCAAACTTGGTGCCAGTGAGCTGAGCGAGATCACGTATGGCGTACAGAAGGGGCATCGCAGGGTCCGCGTCGAGCGTGAACTCCTGACCGTTTAAGGTGAGTTTGACCATCGGTAAAGATCTCCAGTGGTGGCGTGGTTAGAGGGAGCTTGACTAAGGCAAAGATGCAGCAGGGATGACAAGCGTCGCAAAATTAACCTCAGACTGCCTAAGCTTAGTGCACAGTGTTAGATAAAAACAATCTCTGTTATAGGACATTTGTATGGCTAGAAATCTTGTGCTCGCTATGTCTGTGTATTGCTTGTATCCTTGTGCAGCAAATTTAGGTAGCTCGTTCAATGTCTATACACGATTCTAATAAGCCTGCGGCTAACGTCGGCAATCAACCTTCAAGTTCTACCAATGCGCTGAGTGACTTGGCGCCCGCGGTGGCCGAACCTTCAGCATGGCTGCAGTCTGCGCTGAACGTGCCACGCGATGAAGGCTATGTGCAACTCAGTGGTTGTCAAATTCACTACTTTCGTTGGGGCGATACCAGTAAACCCGGCATCATTATGAATCACGGCTTTCTAGCGCACGCGCGCTGCTTTGCCTTTATCGCCCCGTATTTGACGGACTATCATGTTGTTGCCTTTGACATGTCCGGCATGGGGGATTCAGGAACACGAGCGGAATACCCAATCGAGCAACGGGTCGATGAATTGATCGGTGTGGCGGAGCGCACAGGGTTATTCGAGCATGATCAGAAGCCCTTCATAGTGGCGCACTCCTATGGTGGTCAGGTTGGCATTGAAACCATGCATCGATGTGCAGAACGCTTTGCTGGTTTGATTATTTGCGATCTGATGGTAATGCGGCCTGAAGTGTTAGCCGCCAACGCAGAACGGTTTCGTCCACCTGGGAATCAGCAAGCCAATAAACCAAATAAAGTATACGCAAGTTACGAGGAGGCAAAGGCGCGATTTGTATTGGCGCCACCACAGCCGGTTGGGCACGCCGAGTTGTTCGATTTTATGGCTTACCATTCCTTGCGTAAGGTCGATGGTGGTTGGTCGTGGAAGTTCGATCCCAGTGTGTTCCGGCGTGAAACCGGATTCGAAAAGCGCTGGGCGGAAACCGGTAATCGGATCGTGACGGCACCTGGACGCAAAGCTGTTGTTTACGGGCGTGAGAGTATGTTGTTCAACGACGATTCTGCAAACTACCTGCGAGAGTTGGTGAGCGAACTCAATGTCGCGCCGTTTCCGATTGTGGATATTCCACATGCTTATCACCACCTTATGCTGGATCAACCTATGGCGCTGGTGGCGAGTCTGAAATCGATCTTGGCGATTTGGCAGTCAACCGATATCGATAACTG
>JAUHZM010000238.1 GCA_030426005.1 Gammaproteobacteria bacterium | reverse complement strand
GGAGCGACACATGAACGTTCTGGCCTTTGATATAGAAACCATTCCTGATGTTAACGGCGGACGGCGGCTATTGGGGTTACCAGAGGAACTCTCCGATGCCGATGTGGCTGAGGCCATGTTTGCCAAGCGACGGGAAAAGACAGGGTCTGATTTTATTGCCACTCATTTGCAAAAAGTCGTGGCCATTTCGGCTGTTTACCGGAATAGCCATAAAGACCAATTTTCGGTGTGGACCATCGGAACTGAGCAAAGCACGGAAGCGGAGATCGTGCAGAATTTTTTTGCTGGTATCGACAAGCATACGCCAACCCTGGTGACCTGGAATGGGTCTGGCTTTGATTTGCCGGTATTGCATTATCGCGCTTTAGTGAACGGTGTTCAGGCGGCTAGATACTGGGAATTGGGCGAAGACGACTCGAATTTTCGTTGGAATAACTACATCGGTCGATTTCACTTGCGCCATACCGACCTCATGGATGTGATGGCCGGTTACAACAACCGTGCCTTTGCGCCATTGGATGAAATTGCGGTATTGCTGGGTTTGCCTGGCAAAATGGGCATGAGTGGTGCGCATGTATGGGATCAATACAAAGCAGGCGAAATCAAGGCAATTAGAGACTATTGCGAAACCGACGCTCTAAATACCTACTTAGTGTATCTGCAATGGCAATTTATGCGCGGTCAATTGGATGCCACCGGGTTGGCGGCTGAGCAACAAGTGGTGCGCTCAGCCCTGGCTGAGGCTGAGCCGCATTTGGTCGCATTTTCGGACGCCTGGAACCAGGGTAGAGCGTCCTAAGGGATGAGACGCTACACTAAGTCACGAATCACGCCGAATAGAGTCAGCAACAGCATAGCCACACTGGCAAGACCGGTGATCAACATACCCGGGCCACGCCGCAATGGCTCGTCAGATAAATAGCCACGCGCATATAAAAACCGCCCGATCAAATAAACCACACCTAAGCCTGCTGCAACATCAGGGCGAAAAAACGTGGCACACAGCCAGAGTGCAGGCAAAGCAAGCACCATTTGTTCCAACGTATTGAGTTGCACGCGTAACGCGCGTTCGAAGCGCACACCGCCAGTCATGGCTGGTGCTTTGATCCCTTCTTTGTCGCGTGCTTGTCCTGCCAGCGCAATAAAGTAGATGTATTGGGCCAGAATAAGCACTGATACCAGTGCAACGTAGTGAAGTGTCATGTCATCTCTCCTTTCATTGGGTAGTCCAAGGACATTAAGCATAGCCCGCAGTACTCGAGTCTGTATAGCAGTACTTCGATCTGATCATGCAGCCCGTGAGAAGACGTCATAACGAGCGGTCGCGAAAGTCCAGCGTACTTTTCTGCTTGCTATTGTTGTCAGTGGCGTACTTAACTGGTTAAATCACGCCACTTTTGCCGCTCACACGCAAACCTGGTGTGCAGCGGAGGCAGTGTGAACTGTCATCGTCGACTCTGGTAACGAGTTGCAACCACTTTAATCGCTCCTGGCTGAGAGAAACCATGGCAAGAAGAAGCAGACGTGCCCGCAAGCAATTGGATTTAACCCCGCGCGAGATTCAAATCGATTCGCTGGCGCATGATGGCCGTGGTGTAGGTCGTGGTGAGGACGGCAAGGTCGTCTTTGTGGACTTTGCATTGCCTGGAGAGCGTGTGCGGTACGTGCCAGTGATGAACCGTAAAAGTTATTTGTTTGGTACCACCACCGAGGTGTTGGACGCATCGCCGCACCGTATTGATCCCAAGTGCGCCGTGTTTGGTCAGTGCGGTGGTTGTGTGTTGCAACACTTGGAGCCTGAGAAACAGATTCAATACAAACAACAGGCCTTGCTGGAAAACTTCAAAAAAATTGGGGATGTGCAGCCTGAAACCTTGTTGGAGCCAATGATTGGGCAGCGGTGGGGGTATCGCCGCCGTGCGCGACTCGGGGCTAAATTCGTGCCTAAGAAGGGCGGCATGATCGTCGGTTTTCGTGAGCGTAATAGCAGTTTTATTCAACCAACTGACAGTTGTGCGGTGCTGTACCCAGAGGTGTCGGCATTGATTCCAGCTTTACGTGACACCTTAGCGCAAGTTTCATGCAACGATAAACTGCCGCAAGTAGAGATTTCTGTTGCTGATAATGCCACGGTCATGATTTTGCGCCACCTGGAAACACTGCTCCAACAGGACCTGGATCTGCTGACTGCCTTCGCTAAGCAATACAATATTCAATTGTTTCTGCAACCCGGGAACCTCAAAAGCGTGCATCCCTTGTATCCGCAAAATCCGGAACCGCTGTATTACCGGTTTGATGACTTCGATATTACCGTGGAGTTTTTACCGACTGACTTTATTCAGGTCAATGGTGGCATTAACGACCGTTTGGTGGCCACCGCCATCGACTTATTAGACCTACAAGAATCGGACCGCGTGCTGGATTTGTTTTGTGGGGTTGGAAACTTCACCTTACCGTTGGCGCGCCGCGCGACACACGTGGTTGGGGTTGAAGGGGACCGTGCCTTGGTGGATCGAGCGGATCACAACAAAGCGCTAAACAGGCTTAGTAATCTCGAGTTTCACTTTGGTGACCTGTTCAAAGAAGACATGACCAGCGAGTCGCACGGAGGTTGGTTGGATCAAACCTTTGACAAAATCCTGCTGGATCCACCACGCTCTGGTGCAGCGGAGATGGTAAAACGCATTCCTCAATTTAATCCGAGCAAGATTGTTTATGTTTCCTGTGGGCCGGCCACACTCGCGCGCGACGCAGGTGTATTGGTCAATGAACATGGTTATCGAATGACGCATGCTGGAGTGATTGATATGTTCCCGCACACGGCACATGTAGAGTCGATTGCTGTGTTTGAGAAGGCTTGATCTTTAAAATATATTAA
Organism: Gammaproteobacteria bacterium; assembly: GCA_030426005.1. Classification (GTDB taxonomy): domain Bacteria; phylum Pseudomonadota; class Gammaproteobacteria; order Arenicellales; family Arenicellaceae; genus Arenicella. Next base: position 2,147 of record JAUHZM010000238.1, on the reverse strand, counting down.
TAAGAGCTTTTTGATCTTCAAAAGTGAACAATAAGTTCGGAATTTTTAATTTCACTTTGTGCGAGACGTTTTGTACTCTATTCGGGTAACCATTAAACCCTACTCACGAAAACGACGAGGATGATCATGAGTGATATCGATATTGGAATTAATAAGGCAGATCGAGAAGCGGTCGCGCAACATCTCAAAAAATTATTAGCCGATTCATACACGCTGTATTTGCAGACCCATAACTTTCATTGGAATGTGACTGGCCCAATGTTTCGCCAGCTGCACTTGATGTTTGAAGAACACTACACGGAATTGGCTGTCGCAGTGGATGATATTGCCGAGCGAATTCGCAGTTTAGACGTGGCAGCGCCGGGAACATACAAAGCCTTTGCCGAGCTCAGTTCGATTGATGAAGTGAATGGTGTGCCCTCGGCAGACGAGATGGTCGCCATCTTGACTTCTGGGCATGAGCAGGTAGTGAAAACTTGTCGTGCTGCCCTAAGCGTGGCTCAGAAGGCTGACGATGAATCTTCCGCTGCGTTAATCTCAGACCGGATGCGAATCCATGAAAAAACGGCTTGGATGCTGCGTGCGCTGAATGGCTAATGCCTTACCCGGCAGCCGATGAGTTTCGTATGGCCGTGTAATTTCGAATCAGTTGCTGAACTACGTGGGACCATTGAAAATTTTGTTCCACGTAGTCTCTGGCCGCACTGCCCATATCCTGGAGTGCTTCAAGATCGGTTAAGGCCTCGCTTAGATGGCGAGCAATATCGTTGACTTCAAGTTCGGTAACATAACCAAGATCGTGCTCAGCAACGGTGCGTGAGAGGGCGACTTCAGTGCTAAGCAGTGTTGGAGTCCCGGCCGCGAGTGCCTCCAGCGCCGCGATGCCAAAGTTCTCTGAAAAGGAAGTCAATGCGAACAGGTCTGCCCCCTGTAATAAAAGTGCTTTTTCAGAGCCTTTTGCAAAACCGATAAAATGACAATCCTCATTTATTTTCAATGACTTGGCCAGGTTCTTTAGGTGCTGAATATAGTCGGGATCGCCGTCTCCGGCAACGATTAACTGAATCCGTAACTGTGCTAATTCTGCAATCGATTCCAGCAAGATTTCCAAGCCTTTCTTGCGATGTAAACGCGATAAAAACAACACCACGGGACGCTCTCGTTTCAATTTCAAGCGTGCGATGAGTTTTTCACGTGCACCACGAACTTCCATCGGCATCTCTAGCCCAAGTGGAATGACTTCCGATTTCATCGTGTGGATCACTTCCTGGGCCTGTTGTCGCTCGGCCGCAGCGGTAAATTGAACAAAACCAGCGTTGGCGATATTTTTTTGTTCAATCCAATCCAGATACCATTGTTTACGGCCTTTCGACTGCTGGAGTGACCATCGCTCGAGCTGGCCGATGGGGCGAACTACGTACGGCACGTTGTACTTGCGGGCGAGTTGCATGGCTCGCGTCGAGCAGTAAGAGAAGATGGCGTGAACGTGAATGATGTCGTAATCACGAATATTGTGTTTAAGCCAGCTACCAAATCCGGGCGCATAGCTAAATTCTCGTAATGCAGGAATAGGAAACGAAATTCGATTGAAGAAACGCACTGGCACACCCTGATGTTCGGTCAGCTCGCTGGTGTCCACTGAGAGTTTGTTAGGGCCGTCGTCGTTTGTCGTGGCGATCTCCGCATTGATACCGGCGCGGCGCAGCGCGGAAACCATTTCGATGACAGCTTTGCTCGGGCCACCGCGGCATGGCGCAACTGAGGGAATGACGTGCAGCACACGCATGGAATTTGACTTAGCGGACATGCCGTTTGAGCCACTCTTCAAGCACAGTCAAACTCCATTGGCGGTACCAGGGAGTGAGCGGGATCCACTTGGGCACAGTCGGCTGCGTCAAGGATTGCCATTCGTCTGAGAACCACTCGTCAAATGGAAAGCGGAAGCCCTGTTTCTCACGTTGCGTGACCCATTTGGGTAACTCCGGCACCGCATCAATCAAGAGTTGCTTGCCAGGCATGAGTCGCATGTCAGACGGAATTGTGCTGACCCGGTCGATTAAGACTTTGTCGACGAATGGTACGCGTAGCTCGAGTCCCCAAGCCATACTGGCCATATCGCTGTCGCGTAGCAACTGGTTGCGCATATA
>JAUHZM010000237.1 GCA_030426005.1 Gammaproteobacteria bacterium | reverse complement strand
GATCGCGCTCGTTGTCACTCAAACTATCTTGGAATGCTTGGCGTGCAAACAATCGCTCTGCGTACTCGTCCACAGCTTGCGCTTGCTTTGGCAGCATGATGTTCAAGACCGGAAGACGCCACAACATTGGCGCCAGAATAACGTCAACCAGTGAGTATTCTTCGCCCATCGCAAACTCTTGCTCAGTGAACAGTGGCGAAATCGCAATAAAGCCGTCACGAATGACTTTGTGCGCCTCTTTGTTTTTTGGATCAGCTTGAAGTGCTTTGAATGAACTCAGCCAATCACGATTCAAACGCATGATCATCAAACGCTGCTTAGCGCGCGACACTGGGTCAACTGGCATCAATGGCGGATGCGGAAAACGCTCGTCCAAGTACTCATTGATGATATATGGGTCGTACAGCACTAGGTCACGATCCACCAAGGTTGGCGTTTCGTTATATGGATTAAATTCTGCCAGCTCCTGGCAAGGGTCAGACGGATCGGTGTAAACAACTTCACACTCAATGTCTTTCTCGCGAACGACAATCCGGCAGGCATGGCTCAGCACGCAGTCAGTCCCAGAATAAAGCGTCATAATAGAACGTCTGGTTGCGAGTGTACTCATGATAGTTTTCCTATGTATTAAATGGACAATGTGAGCGCGCGGCAAAAAGCCTTCACACAGCGCTCTAAAATGATCAAATCTAAACGGACAAAACGCGGCACAGGCTTCCCCATGCCGCGTCTTTTCTCATTCATCTGATGCGACTTAATGAACGTCGCGCCAGTATTCTTTCTTCAACATCATGCACAACAGTAACAAGATGATGAGAAATCCAAGGGTGTAGACACCAATGGTTTTACGCTTCAATTGAGCAGGCTCACCCAGGTAAGCCAAAAAGGCGGTCAAATCGGCAATCGCTTTATCAAACTCGGCCGGTGACATTTTGCCAGGGTGCTGCAATTCAAAAATTGCGTCACCAACCAGCTTTTGGCCTTCGGCCAATTGGATCCCTTCACCATGGCCGTCGCCACCATGAACGTCAACGCCGGATTTCACCAAACGTTGTACACCTTGCAACTCATACATTGCATGCGGCATCGCAACGTTGGCAAATAAGGAGTTGTTCCAACCACTTGGAGTCGACTCGTCTTGGTAGAACGCACGCAAATAGGTGTAAATCCAATCTGGCTTACGCACGCGAGAGACCAACGACAAATCCGGTGGCGCAACACCAAACCACTCTTTGGCGTCTTCTGCAGGCATCGTCGTCTTCATCAGGTCACCCGGCTTTTCCGTGGTGAACATCAGATTGTCTTTCAACTGGTACAACGGGATATCCAGGTCTTCAGCCACACGCTCGTAGCGAGAATACTGTGCACTGTGACAAGCCAGACAATAGTTCATGAACAATTTTGCACCGTTTTGCAGTGCGGCCTTGTCAGACATATTGATATAGACCTTGTCTTTCACCTCGTTGCCACCGCCAGCGGCCATAGCCGCTGAACTCAACGTGAGACTCGCGGTTAGCGACATCAACAGAATAGTAATTTTCTTCATTATTGAATCCTCGCTTAGTGCGCGTCGTAAGTGACACGTTCTGGTTCTGGTTTGGTTTGGCCAATACTGGTGAACCAAGGCATCAGAATAAAGAACGCAAAGTAGATGCACGTGCAAACCTGCGCCATGACGGTTTTAACTGGCGTCGGTGCATTCATACCCAGATAGCCCAGGATGAAGAACGCTACCAAGAACAGCGCCAGCGCCACTTTAAATGGCCAGCTACGATAACGAATCGATTTCACAGGTGAACGATCCAGCCAAGGCAGCAAGAAGAAGCACACGATAGCTGAACCCATCAGAATGACGCCCCAGGCTTTACCGCTTGAGTTCATAAATACGAACCAGGCGATGGCACCAACGATGATGAAACCAATTTTGTACTTCAAATCAACTTTGGTGAACAAAGCAGCTAAAACGGCAATCGCCACACTCGACCACGCGAAGAACATCAACAGCGTTTCAGTACTCGCACGTAAGATTGAATAGAACGGTGTGAAGTACCACAACGGCACGATATCAGGTGGTGTTTGCAGCGGGTTCGCCGGTGCAAAGTTATCTTTCTCGAGGAAGATACCGCCCAGATCTGGCCAGAAAAATACGATGCCCAGATAAACGATAAAAAAGCCACACACACCAATCAGATCTTTGATCACGATATGCGGGAAGAAAGGCACGCCATCAACTGGCTTACCGTTTTCATCTAGGTTTTCAAAGATGTCGATACCGTCTGGGTTGTTAGAACCAACGTGGTGCAAGGCAACCAAGTGCAGGAAGACCAGCGCTACCAGAATCAACGGCAACAGAATCACGTGGAACGCGAAGAATCGGTTCAATGTTGCGTCTGAAATAACGAAGTCACCACGAATCCACTCGGTCAAAATCGGACCAAAGTACGGGATTACGTCGAACAACGAGATAATTACCTGCGCGCCCCAGTAAGACATATTGCCCCACGGCAGCAGATAACCCATAAACGCTTCCGCCATCAAGGCCACGAAAATAACGCAACCGATCAACCACACCAGCTCACGTGGCTCTCGGTGCGACCCGTAGATCACGCCGCGGAACATGTGTAAGTACACCACCACGAAGAACATGGACGCACCGGTGGAATGCAGGTACCGCACGAGCCATCCGTAAGGCACATCACGCATGATGTATTCCACGGAAGCAAACGCCAGCTGCGCGTCTGGCTTGTAGTGCATGGTCAGGAAGATACCGGTTAAAAGCTGGATAACCAGCACCAGAATCGCCAGTGAACCGAAGTAGTACCAGAAGTTAAAGTTCTTAGCCGCCCAGTATTCTGCTAGGTGCTCATTCCAAACTTTAGTGGCAGGAAAACGATCATCCACCCATTGCATAAATGCATTGGCGCTTTTGTGATTGTCATGACGATGAATAGCCATTACGCGTTCCTCCCGCCGTCTTCACCGATGGTGATCATATCGCCTGCAATCGCGAATGGCGGTACAGGCATGTTGGTGGTTGCAGGTACGTTTTTATAAACACGACCTGCCAAATCAAATTTTGAGCCGTGGCATGGACAGAAAAAACCACCTTGAGAGTCTGGTCCCATCTGTGGATCTGGTCCAATCGCCAGCTTCTCAACCGGTGAGCAACCTAAGTGCGTGCAGACCGCTTCCATAACCAACAGTGCTGGTGAAGACTGGTCTGAACGCGAATTATTCTGTGCGTATGCAGGTTGATTACTCGACAGCGAATCGGGGTCAGCTAGCTTGTCGGTGATTTTATCCAAACCCGCCATCATTTCGTCGCTACGCTTGAGCAATACCACTGGCTTCCCGCGCCATTCAACCTTAACCATTTGGCCAGCTTGAATTTTGGACAAGTCGTACTGCACAGGTGCACCGGCGTTTTTAGCCCGCTCACTCGGCGTCATGCTGAGTACAAATGGGGTTACCGCAAACGCGCCACCTACTGCACCAAAGCCTGCCGTGATCCCAGTCAGGAATCGACGCCTTTTTTTATCTTCAACGCTCATGCCATCGGCATTTACGCTGCTAACCTGGTTGTCAGCCATACGAGCTCCTAAAATCGTCCAACCCTAAAAAGGTCGGAATTATTCGCTTAGTTAATGTTATTTTGCGCAACCTGCACCAAACTACACAATAAAAACAACAAGTTGCACGCTGAATTTTGACCTAAGTTTTCAACCCGATCGAAACCAGCTTTGGGTTTCAATTTATTGGGTCGCGATTGTACCAGATGTGTCAAGTGTTTTGCTGGTTTGATAGCGACTATTCGGCGTTTTTAGCCCAGTAAGGCCCGCATTGCCGCCAAATGTGTCTGCCCAACTTCTTCCTGACGCTCCGGATCTTTGGCCAGCTTTTCCTCCCAAACGATGTGTTGTTCATCCAACTCGTCCAGAAATCGGCTTGGCGTGCATTCGATCACTTCACCATAACGTTTACGCTGATTGGCATAGGACAGCACGAGTTCGCGCTGGGCGCGTGTGATCCCAACGTAAAACAGCCGCCGCTCTTCTTCCACCATATCTTCTTCGATACTGGTGCGGTGCGGCAGGATCTCTTCTTCCAGCCCAACGATCGTCACGTGTGGGAACTCCAACCCTTTTGACGCATGCAGTGTCATCAGCGACACCACATTGTCGTTGGTGTCGTCTTCGTTTTTTTCCAAAATACCCATCAAACTGACCACGGAAACCACATCCGCCAGCTTTTTATCTTCGCCTTTACTGGCAATGGACTTAACCCATCCCAACAAATCCTCGATATTACGCCAGCGCATCTCAGCCTGCTCTGGGCTGGCACTTTGCTTCACGATCCAGTCCTGGTATTCGATATCGCTCAACAGGTCGTTGATTAAACCAACCGGGGAATCTGTTTCGGCACGTTGAATCATGCCGTCTAACCAATGCTCAAACTGGCGCAACGGTGCTTGCCTTGAAGCCGACAAATGACTGTGCAGTGCCGCGCGCTGTATCGCTTCATACAAACTGCATTTTTCTTGTCGTGCGGTTTCGGCGAGTGCCTCGAGTGTCCCGGAACCAATTCCCCGACGCGGCGTGTTGATGGCGCGCACAAAGGCATTGTCGTCGAGCGGATTGGTTACCAATCGCAAATAGGCCATCACATCTTTGATCTCTGAGCGATCAAAGAATGACAAGCCACCGCTCAAGTAATACGGAATGTGCATTTCTCGCAGTTTCTGCTCCAGCATTCGTGACTGATGATTGCCGCGATACAAAATGGCGTAGTCACTGTACGGGCGCTGATGTTGAAAACGGTGTTGCATCAGCCCCGCCACCACTTTTTCGGCTTCGCGTTCATCGTTCTCCGCGTGCATCACCGTGATTGGCTCGCCAAAGCCCAAATCACTCCACAACTGCTTTTCAAAAGGTCGCGGATTATTCTGGATGACGTGGTTTGCCAGCGCCAATATCCGCCCCATGGATCGATAATTTTGCTCCAGCTTGACCAATTCCAACTCGGGAAAATCCGTCTTC
>JAUHZM010000236.1 GCA_030426005.1 Gammaproteobacteria bacterium | reverse complement strand
AATGACTAAACTTATCAACGATAATTTGAGAGAAATTGAGATCGCTTGCATAGCTTTGAAGCTTTCTTTTTACGATTCGACTATGAAAGTTTTCGATGACATCAATGTCTATATTCATATTCATCCATTGAAACGCTAGTTCTTTGAGGAAGCCGCCAGCGCCTTTTACTTTGATGCTGTAGTAGACAATCATCACGAACACACTGAGCGCCATACCCAAGGTGATATTCGGGTCAGTGGTCGGCACCACTTTCATGTAGGTGTGTGCACCTGTTGATGAAATTTGCGACCAGGATTCCCCATTCAGCACTGCCGCCAGAGTTGGCAACCAGTCGATTGGCACGATATCCATGATATTCATGAACAGTACCCAGACAAACACGGTCAGCGCGATAGGTGCAATGTAGTCGTTTTTAGCGTGAGGCGTGAACGAGCTATTTTTGCTGTCTTGCGCGAATTGAAAGATCGACTCAACCGCCACCTGGGCTTTACTTGGGTTTTCTTTCTTGAAGCTCTTCGCAAAACTGCGGAACACCAACAGAAATACCAAACCCAAAGCAATTGACCACAACATGCTGTCCACATGGATAGCCATGAAGCCCATTTCTTTTGCTTCGGCTGCCGAGTGCGCAAAACCCCAAGTGCCGTCAGGATGTTGACCAAATGTCAGGTTGGTTAAGTGGTGCTTAATATAACCAGCGCCAGTTAGTTCGCCGTTTCCAGATGCCATATTAATTTCTCAAACTAAATTTTAAATTTTTTCGTGGTGTGCTTTGTGGTCTTCCCGTACGACGACATCATTTGTGGGAACCAACAAAAACAGCAGATTGACCGCCACCGCTACCAACAGGTAGGAGATTATAAACGGCGCAATCGACACTTTGATGACGATGATTGAAATAGTCATCATGCTCAAAGTGAATAAAACTTTTAGTACTACGCTGGTATAAAAACGAGCCAGCATCTCGGAGGCGGGCTGCTTGCGCTTGCCGCTCCACATTCTGAGGGCCATATACAAATTCGCCGCCGCTGCGATTATCCCCCCGGCTAATGCGGATATAGCATTGAGCAGGTCAGTGCTGAAGTATAGGACGACCCCCAAAACAATCGTCACTAGCAACTGTGTAACCGCCAACTTCGCGATCAAATCCGGCCTGGATCGTGACTCAACCTGTTTAGTAAACGGGGAGCCGTGTGAGGTCACCGGTTTATTCATATTTCGCTCATCTTGACTGCCCGCGGAGTATAAAGGCTTGACACCTGTTTCGCAATGCTAGAAAGGCTTTTTGTTACCGCCATTTGATCTCAGGTACACTGTAAACTTTATGCTTGAACCGAGACACAAAAAATAGCGCTATGCGTTGTTTACTTATAAAACTTTATGTCGGAAAAATTTAAGCGCTACGTCGCCGAAGAGCGCGCCAAATCCACCGCCGAACACGCACTGGTTTCTATTCTGTCCGAGCTGGGTCATTCAACACTTACTGTGGCGCTGTTATGGTCGATGTTTCCTGCCAGTGATCTACTGATCTGGTTTGCCTGTGCCGCAACGGTGTCATTTATCGTCTTTATTTTACACAACCAAGTGTTGCCGGATAAGCCGCATTACACACCGCGCCGTTGGTTTTACTCAGTCACGTGCAGCTCGTTCTCGGTGGGCTTTGTTTGGGGTATGGTACCGGTGTTGTTTTTCAGCCCCGACAACATCGTTTATTTAGCGTTTATCATTGCCTTGTACGCCGGTTACGTATCTGGTGGACTGTCTGTTACGTTCACGCACCAACCGAGCTTTGTTGCGTTTTCAACCGGCATCACACTGCCATTTGCGGCACGCATGTTTTATCAGGATGAACAGGTCTACAACACAATCGGCGCATTGGCGATCTTTTATGTGGCAATGCTGATCTACGTTTCCAAAAACATGAACACCTTGTTTTTGGAAACCGCAAAAATTCAATTTGCGAATTTACTACTCGTTGAAGACTTAGCGCGTGAGAAAGAAGCCGTGGAGCAAGCTGTTTCGGCTAAAGATCGTTTTTTGGCCGCCGCCAGCCACGACTTACGGCAACCACTTAATGCCATCAGTCTGTTCGTTGATGCATTACGGCCATTGCAAACCAAAGCGGCCGGGAATCAGATCATCGAGAAGATTCGATTATCACTCAAAGGGCTTAACAGCATGTTGCACAGCCTGCTGGATATTTCTCGACTGGATGCTGGCGCGGTTGACAGCACACCCAAGCACACATCTCTGACCACGTTAACTGCCCAGTTGGTCGAGGAGTATCAGGCCAAGGCAACGCATCTGCGGATAGTTAATGAGCTGGACGAAGAATACACGGTCTTTGCCAACCCAACATTGGTGTATCGTGTGGTCCGTAACCTGGTCGACAATGCGGTTAAATACACCAATGAGGGCGTGGTCACTCTGCGAGCGCGGCAAGACGACAACGCCGTTTTATTGGAGATCGAAGATACTGGTATCGGCATACCGCAGGAAAAATTGGCCACCGTATTCGATGAGTTTGAACAGCTAAATAATCCAGAGCGGAATCGAGAAAAAGGCCTGGGGCTCGGATTAGCGATTGTTAAACGACTGTGTGACCTGGGTAAAATCGAGATTCAACTAAAATCCAAACTCGGTCACGGCACGCTGGTTTCTCTGCGCCTGCGACGTGGCGTGGTGACCGAACCCGGTGATGACATGCAACCCAATGGTGACTCCTTACATGGTCGACTGATTGCCGTAATCGACGATGAACGAACCATCCTCGACGGCATGCAACATTTGGTAAGCAGCTGGGGATGCGACACTATTGTTGGTGAATCACAGGATGAAATCATGGCCGCGCTGACACGGCAATCTCGTCTTCCCGATTTGATTATCTCTGACCTACGATTGCGCGAGGGACACCGTGGAATCGATGTCATTGATGCAATTTGCGAAGAATATAATACCGACATTCCTGCAATACTGGTCACGGGTGACACCGCACCAGAACATATCACCGAAGCACAACAAAGCGGTTTGTCGGTGATCTATAAACCTGTGGATGTGCAAATTCTACAAGCTGAGGTGATTAAACTAATTCAGTAATCAGTCGCTTAGATAAGCCGGGCTTCGCGCGCGGCTTGTACACAGGCAGTACGGTTGTTGACGTTCAGATTTTTGAACAGCAGCTCTATATGACCCTTCACTGAAGACACACTGACCCCTAACACCATCGCAATTTGCTTATTCTGCATGCCATCTCGCATCAATTCCAACACCTGCATTTGACGCTCCGTCAGCTTAGTCTGCGGGTTTGGAGATTTGCTCTCCACCGGTAACCAGTCGATCTCACCGGCCCAATGTAAGGGTAGGTAACGTTGGCCAGACAACATTGAACTGACCGCACTTAATAGTTCATCGCTGGGGCTGTCTTTGGGGATAAACCCTTGCGCTCCCAAGGCCAGCGCACGCTCTATATCTGATTTTTTTTCCGTGCCCGAAATCACCGCAACCGTCACCGGTATGGACTGAGTTTGCACTGCGGTTAGAAATGCAAAACCACTAAACCGTGGCATGTGCAAATCAATCAACACGAGATCATAGTTGACTAAACTGTCTCGATTACTAAGTACCGCGTAGGCATCCGTGGAGATAGTGACTTTGTCCAGGCCATCCAAACTCTCCAGTATCAACTTCAGCCCATCCGCGAAAAGGGCATGATCATCCACCAATAAAATCTGTTTGCTGGCTTTCGACATGAAGATTGCTACGTTTGAAAATTGAGTCTCAATGAGGATAACAATATCCGCATCAGTTTTCCAAGTGGTCAAATGGCCAGTTGCTCTTACTGGCCCCTTCACGCTTTACTGACGGTGCATACCCGAACCAGTGCGAGTTTAATCGTGCTGTATGCACTACCTACATACTACCGACCACGAAGATACTCCTATGAAAACCCGACACTTATTTTATGCGCTCTTTGTATTTAGCATGTCTACAATCTCAGGTCCGGCTAACGCTGCGCCACTGGTCAATTGTGGTGACTACATCACCACCAGCGTTACCCTGGATTCCGATCTGCACTGCACCAGTGGCTATACCGCGCTGGAAGTTGGTGCCAGCAATATTACAATCGACTTAAATGGTCACGTGTTATCCGGCAATAGCAGCATGTCGGGCATTTACATCCATGCTCGAAGTAATGTGACCATTAAAAATGGCTGGATTAAGGGCTTTTGGGGCGGTATTAATACAGCACGCTCGGACAAGCTACGGGTCGACAACGTTAGTTTCTACGCTATGGGCGAAGGCCTGATTATGGCCGGCACTGACGACGGTTACGTAACCAACAGCGACTTTATTAACTTAACTGGGTCGGGCGTCAAAATATACACGCATTCATCGTTCCCCTCTGCGGATCGCAATCGAATCGAAAACAACGAGTTCTATCAAGTCAGAGTTGGCGTTGATATTTGCGGTACCAGCTCAGAGTACAATGTCATTGCTGACAACCTGATGTGGAAATCAGCGGATTACGCGATCAACCTAAACCATTCCAATCGCAATCAAATCCGCGACAATCGAATCTTGGATCAGGGTGATGGCTCTGCGATTCGCATTAACAGTTCGTTCTACAATGAGATGTATAATAACACCCTACAAGCTGGGCAGCGTTCGGCGCTCTCGATCCTCGCAAATGCGTCGAACCCCTGCTTAGAACCCAATGAAAAACGTAGTGGGAAAAACCGGTTTTACAATAATCGGGTTGATGATTTCGATACTGCCATCAATCTGGGCCTTGGTGGCCAACACTGTCGCCACCCGCCGACGGTCCGGCGGATGGGTGCCCCAGATCGAATAGCCGCCACTGGTGCCCGTGGCCGCCTCGGAGCGGGCAAAGAACTTCGCGCCCTCTACCGGATCATAGCCTGCGTCATAGGCGATTCGGGTGCCCAGCGTGTCGCTCTCCAGCTCGTAGGATTGCGAATCGACAATCCCGCCCGCCGTCGCGCCAACGCCAAGCCCCAGCCCCACCGCATCACCGCTGTCGCCCCCCAGCCCGGC